>NZ_JASJOU010000008.1:0-300000 GCF_030068605.1 Xanthocytophaga agilis | reverse complement strand
TAGTGAGGGTCTTACTAGCAATGCAGAAAAAAAAGCATATGATGAAGGTTATGAGTTAGGTTATAAACAGGGAAGCATTAAAACATATCGCTTAGGCTATGAACATGGTATTGATCGGAAAGCGCCTAAATATCCCGATTTATTTGAATTTACTAATTCCTATATGTTTCATTATAGATTCATTCACTACATACTCAAATTAGTTTCATACATATTTCTCATGTATTCTTGTATTAAACATATATATGATTCACTGATCCAGAGCCAATCCTACCCAAAACTTTTTCAGGCAAAAAAATATGCAATCTTGCTAGGATCACTTATTGGTATAGTATCAAAGGTTTTTTTCAATTATTCTACTCCTATCTTATTGAAATTTGAAATAAACTATCATTATGATTTTTTAATAGCGTTAGTATTTTCATGTCTCTTTTCATTTTCCATTTTTATACTAATAGACATTGGTTTAGGACAAACATCTAAGAAAAATAGGTATGTTATTGAAGTCTTAACTATTCCTGTTTTAATATTTATCTTTGTCAGTACTTTACTTTTATTTATTGATGATTTATTTATACATCACTTTAGTTTTCAGATAGTTACAGTATGTATAGTTGGTACTTCAATAGGATTGGTAGGTTACTTTGTTACAAGATATTTAAGAGATTTCTTTCGAGATTTCTCGCCAGTTTAAGCTAACTTTCAATCTTAGTATTTACAATGTTGTTTAATTGAACAAGTAGTATTTCTTATTCTAATTAACAATACATGAATCAACGGCAAATGCATACTAAACGTCGACAACTAATAGGCACCTGTCAGTTCAATTTTGACATAATTGCCCACACTATCACATATCCCTCATGACCTAATTTCATGAATTACTAGTGCTATCTGCAAATCAATTGCACCTGATTCCTTCTTGTTTTTAACAACTAGAAATCGTTTTATTTTCTGATGAAACAAAAAGCAACCTTTGAGTAGTTGTCTTTATTACCCACGCATCACGAGCTTGTTCTTGACTAAGCGGATAATGCACTACTGTAGCTATTGCGGTTCTATTTCAGGAAATCAATGAGACTACAGTAGTGCATATCCGCATCGAGTTGAGCAATCCCATCCTAAGAGTAAGTCCTTTAAACAGGTAAAATACATCAAATAAGGTATTGACATAAGGCAAACGTATTGCTAGCTTTAATGTATGAGGCCGACCAAGTACATATTGAAATGAGGTAAAATAGGTTTTAGCTTCTGAACTATTCATGCTTGAATTAGATTCATACCCGCAAAGCTGATATCTTTTTTTGCCTAGTTCAATATGTACTTGGTTGGCCTCATACGGTTTTTCTATCTAAGTATTTGCTTCTTTAATTGTAAAATACCTCATTTGAGGTATTGATAACCCATTGAGTACGGCCTATATTTGTTTACACCTCTAACTGTATACAAGTTGTATATCATGGCTAAAACAAAAAAACAAGTATCTAAAGCAAAGCTAGCTGCTCATAAACGCTATTCAAGAACTCTGGTAAAGGGTGTATCAGATGCCTTTATCCTAAACACTATGCAGTTTGGGAAGAGAATGACAGGTCTTGAAATTGTAAGTTTAGATCCTTCTGATGTAGAGCCCTTCTCATTTGTTATCACTATTGAGATAAAGCCAAATATTACAATAAAATGGATTAATGTAAATGGTGTAATCGCAGAAGAAGAAGATTTTGATAAAAAGGACGAAAAGATAATCTGTAAAATAAGTGCTTATGTGTCAACATTTACTTTTTTGCTAATAATAGATGCAGAAGGGGATTCAGGTTCGGCTACTACATTTAATATGACTTGTGACAAGCAAAAAGTTTTTGAAGAAGATCAAGAAATTAAAATAACAGACACAGGTAGAGGTGGGTATAGCAATCCCAAAGTTTCATTACCATGATACTTATTTATGAAGAAAATAGTATTAGCTCTTATATTCTTGATTACCGGCAACAAGGTAACAGCACAATGGTTAACCCAAAGCGCAGAAGGTAAAGGAAGCTTTTTGTTTAAAGGATCAAACGTTTCATTTGATTTGGCAAAAACAGATCTGACCTTTACAATTAGTAATTTGAATACCCCTCTGAAAGTTGCTTCAAAATCTGATAATGCTTACTGGTTTATTGGTGGTAGTTTAATGGCTAAAAACGAAGAAAGCATTGGAAATCTTTTTTCTCGAGGTGATTTCGTTCCTTCAGCAAAGCTTAACGGATACACAGGGGTTCGGCTTTCAAATTCCTATGACAAATTATATAGAGAAAAGGAAAAAAGCTTCTCAACCGAATTAAAAGAGGAAGAAGATAGGTTGATTAGGGAATTTATTAGTACGATGGGTAATCTAATTGATGATGAAATTAGAATTAATAATTTAAGCGACACCAACACAAAGATCAAATTATTAAATGATTGGAAAGGCCAGCTGACAAATCCCAAAAAATTCTTTACCTATTTGAAGACGTACCAGCCATATGGTAATGATACTATAGCTGTGATTATACAAAATCTGCTCGAAGAAATAAAAATTATTGAAAAAAAGAACGACAAAGAGAAAGAGGAATTAAGAAATAACTTGATAAGAGAGAGAGATAAATATATATCAAAGCATTTTTGGCGGCTTAGTATTTTTACTTTTGGGGGAATTGATGCTTCAAGTTTCAAAAGGGTGGAAGAATTAGATACCAGCAATTTATCAAATTCTTTTATAAAAGAGGAATATCGCGGCGGGCAATGGGGTATAGGTATTAATCATCAGATAAATCGGTGGAAGTTTGGACTCACATATTCTTATAAGGAGACAAATAATTTTAACTTACTTGATAAAATAGATTATAAGTTAACAAAAGCTACAACTTCTGGCAACCAAAATCTGATAGAAGAAAAGCTGATAACAGCTTATTCAGGTGAATATAGCAAGGTAGCTATAAATGAATTAAACATTGATATCATTTATAATTTGAGTCTTGGGAAAGAATCAAACACATATACATTCTTAAATGGTTATCTTCGGGGAAATTTCTTTAGTCGTAAAGAAGATCTACTACCTAATAGTTATAATCTTGGATTGGGAAGCTATTTCTTTACGACTAAATCAAAATTTCTTGGAGGGCTCTATGTTGAATTGCCAGATGTTGAAAATTCATTTGAAAAAAGAAAGCCTATCGATAAACAGAACATAAGAACTGCAACAAAACGACTAACCTTTGGTATAGTCGCTAAATTTGCTTTGTCCTCGTTAATTTCATCACAATAATTAGCTTAATCCAGATAATAGTTCTTTTAACTTGATCATATTTGGATCTTTCTCAATCGGATTGATCTTGTTAAACGAGTTGGAAGAAATCGTATTATTCAGGATTTGGATTTTTTGCAACATCGGAATGATGTATTTCAAAAAATGAGTAAAATGCTCTGATATATCACGATAGAAGTTGGCCAGCTTATAGCAAGGTTTTTCTGGATGACTCACCACAAATAAGTACTCATAGCGTAAATCACGCACTAGCATCCGAACTTTATCGCTGGAATAGTTAGGAAAGAAGTTAGACATATAGGCGACTAGTTCATAGGTAGGCATCAGCCGATCTGGGCTAATGCGAATTTGGAGGCTTAAGTATTCCAGTAGCCGAGTCTTTTCTTTGTGAATGGAAGAGGGTGTGTTTTCAAGATATTTTTGAATGATCTCAAAATTCATTTCCTGAATCTGATCATCCAGTAGATTGCTCTCTTCAGGCCTAATAAAATGCCTGACCGCGTATGAACGATCCTCAATTGGGAAGTTTTGTTAGTCCGAAAATAAATGAAAGGCTTGTTCATAAATTTCTCTTCTCATCCACAGACACCCAAGTAGCTCCCGATTTATTTATTCAATAGTTAAGTCTATTAACAAGATGGAGGAGAAGTTAGTTGGAGGAACGAATGATTTATGAACACCGGATGTTGTGCAAATTGTTGTGCAAGAAAAAAAGGGTTACGACCTTTTCAAGTCATAACCCTTTGATTCTTAAGTGGGCCAGCCTGGGCTCGAACCAGGGACCCCCTGATTATGAGTCAGGTGCGTATATATATTGTTTACTTACTGCTGTTTACTAAATGCCTTATTTTAGCAAGATAAGGCATTTTTTATTATGGGCGGTTATGTGTTATTCACTTTATTTACTAGATTTGTTGGGCAAATTGTTGGGCAAGTATTTCGCCAAAACTATGAACAAAGCAACCATCTCAATTAATTTAGATCGTCGTTCCTCTAAACAAGATGGGACATATCCTATTAAATTAAGAATCATTTTTAATCGGGATTTTAAACGATATGGGACTGGCTTATTCGCTTCAGATGAGGAGTGGGAGAAACTCCAACAATCTAGGCCAAAAGGAAAAGTTTCAAGAGAGCAACAAGAAATCGAATTAGTAAAACAAAAGATAGAAACATTTAAAAATAAGGCTCAGAGTATTCTAGATGACTTGGAAGAATTTTCATATGAGGAGTTTGAAAAGGAATGGTTTAATAAGCCTAAACAGGTAGAAAGTATATATTCCTTATTTGAGGCTTATATACTTCAACTCAAAGAAGAGAAACGTGTCAGTACTGCTAATTCCTATACCGATACTCTACATTCTTTACAACGGTTCAAAAAATCTTTACGGGTAGAGCAGGTCTCAGTTGAGTTCTTGAAAAAATATGAACACTGGATGGTGAGTGAAGGAAAATCTCTAACCACAGTTGGAATATATGCTCGTAACATTCGATCTATTTTGAATCAAGCTATTGCAAAAGAGCTCATGAAACAAGAAAACTATCCGTTTAACTCCCTTAAAGGGGGCTATAAAATTCCAAAAGGAAGTAATATAAAGAGAGCCTTATCTGAAATTGATTTAAAGCGAGTTTTAGAATATCGCCCCGAGGATCCAATATCTACTGAGGCCAAATCTCTAGACTTTTTTGTACTTAGTTATTTATGTAATGGAGCAAACTTTAAAGATATCTGTAGATGGAAATATAAAAACATTGTAGGTGATCAACTTATATTTCTACGTGCTAAAACTGAACGTACGACAAGAGGTAAGCCAATACAAATAAAAGTATTCTTGTCAGAAAGAATCCGGCAGATTATTGATAAATGGAGTGTTAAACCTGCATTTCAAGAACAATACATTTTTCCCATCCTGAAAAGAGATCGAACTGCAGAACAAGAAGAGGCTGACATTGCACAGTTTATTAAAAACACAAATAAATATCTTAGGAGAATTGCCAAGAAACTTGAAATTGAAGGAGACATAACTACCTATACAGCACGACACACCTTTGCAACCAGGCTGAAACGGAAAGGAGCCTCAACTGAATTTATCAAAGAAAGTTTAGGACATCAGAACATTCTTACTACCGAAAACTATCTGGACAGCTTTGAAGATAGTGAAAGAGTCAAGTGGGCAAATGCTTTACTAGATTAAAAATATATTTTTCTTATAAAATCTATAGTTACTCGTCACTTTATAACTCATTGAAATAGTGCATTTTATAAGAATACTACAAAAAGAAGTCAAAATCAACTAAATAGCAAGCTTTTGCTGTTAAAAAAATATCATTTTTTTAAATAAAAAACCAACAAAAATATAAGGACAGATTGTCTGTTAGTCCGTTTTTTCTTATTTTTACAACCTTATAAACAAAGAAAGAGGACCCCGCTTGAGATCCTCTCATACCGCCAGTATGTAGGTTAGTTTGGCGACGAACTACATATCTGGACTTATAGAACAACCTTTCTGTGATACAGAAATGCTGTTTTTATTTTTATCAGAAATGATACAAAAGAAACAATGGTTTTGTGCGATTCTGTAGAAATATAGACTGAATCTGCTGGAGTATTATTCGACAGTGGAGGTTTGGTTTTTGCTACAGAAGGCAACAAATCATAAGCAAAGGTAATAAAAAGTAAATAAAAGTAAATATCCATAAATACTTTTTTACGGTTATTCGTCGAAAAGCCAAAGGATATTTCACTTCGCTGTTTATTGGTTTTCTTTTCTGCTGACTGTATTATTTTCAGGTGTTCTTATTGCGGGGTTCTGTGTAATGAAATTTTTTACATAAAACCTTACTGTCTACATGTTTAACCCTTTTGAAGACATCCAGCTACGGTTAGTCCGCCTGGAAGCTCTTTTACTTGAATTACAATCCATTACTATCAATCCCTCTCCCATTTCCGACAAACAACTGGGAGGCATAGACCTGGCTGTACAGATTACCGGCCTTGCAAAATCTACAGTTTACAATCTGGTCAGTGAAGGCCGCCTACCACATATGAAGCGGGGCAAGAAGCTCTATTTCAGCCGTACTGAACTGGAAAACTGGATTGCGGATGGCAAACAGAAAACACTTCAGGAACTGGAAGCGGAAGTAGAACAACATCTGACAAAACAGGGTAAACGCCGCTAATTATGCAACAGACTGTGTTTTTAGATCACGCCACAGGCGTGAATGGCGAAGCTTTGCTCAAAAATAAGCCTGCCTTACAGTTGCGGGATTATCAGCAAGAGAGCATTGAGAGACTGGCAGAAAAGCACCAGTCCGGCAAGAAGCGGGTAATTCTGTGTCTGCCTACCGGAGCTGGCAAAACTGTCACCTTCTCAGAAATCTCCAGACGGACATTAGAAGGCATTAGCCGGGGCCGTGTGCTGATCCTGACAGATCGTATTGAACTCTTGCACCAAGCTGCCTCAACGCTTCAGAAAGCGGGATTACAGGCCGGTCTGCTGAGTGCTGAGTCTAAACATATGCCCCGCCAGAAAGTGGTGGTAGCCATGGTAGAGACGTATTACCGGAGAATCAAGAAAGGTTGGAAACTACCAGATCTGAAGCTGATCATTATTGATGAGGCACACAAAGGCAATTTCCGGAAAGTGATAGACCTACATCAGGATCTGTACATCATTGGGGCTACAGCTACCCCGATAGCTGCCAGTAAGTTTGAACCACTCAAGAATTACTTTGAGGATATTGTCGTTGGTACTGAGATTCATCTATTGATTGAATCAGGCTATCTGTCCAGACCGAGATATTTTGCTGTACCTATTCAACTTACTGCCCGAATTGGCACGGATGGAGATTATAAGAACAATGAACTATACAATGACTTCAACAAGGGAGTATTGTATCAGGGCTGTGTGTCTAACTGGCAAAAGCATGCACTGGGTAAGAAGACGCTTATCTTCTGTGTCAATATAGCTCATACCATCCATACCGCTCAGGCTTTTGGAGAAGTCTGTTCACAGGTGCGCTATGTTACCTCTGAAACTCCCGACGAAGAACGCCAGGCAACGCTGAGATGGTTTTCTCACACAGATGGAGCAATCCTGGTCAATTGTGGAATATTGACTACCGGATTTGATGAACCCAGTGTGGAGTGTATTATCCTGAATCGGGCTACTCAGTCTCTGCCCTTGTATTTGCAAATGTGCGGCCGCGGGTCACGGACTACATCTACGAAAAAAGAGTTCATCATCATTGACATGGGCAACAATCTGGATGAGCATGGTTTGTGGCATGAGCCGCGTGACTGGAGCTATCTGTTCTGGACGGGCAAGGCGCAGAAAACACTCAACATTGCCCCGACCAAGAAATGCCCCGATTGTCAATCCATCGTTGCACTCAGCGTGGTTGTCTGCCCGTATTGCAAATTCATCTTTGAGCGCCTTTCTCAGGAGAAAAGAAAACAGGAGGAAGTTCAAACGCAGGAACTCTCGATTGATTGGAGCTATCTCAAGCAAATGAACTGGTCACAGATGAGTGTTCCCGAACTGATCAAGCGGGCTCAGATGGGCAACAGCCACACAGGCACACCCTACAAAGTCAACTGGATCATTCACCGCATTATGGAACGCGATAATCCCAGACCTCTCCTGGAGGAGTTTGCCAAACTCAGAGGCTATCAGCCTGGCTGGGTAGATAAACAACTGCAGGAATATGCAAAACGCAATAACCACACCTATTCATTCTAATCTTTAACCTTTTATTCTCTCACTAACAATATGTCAGTTATCAGTTTCTTTTCGTCTATGGATGCATTAACCACTCAATCTTATCCATTAGATCTTTACTTATCCCATATTCAGGATGGGGCTTTTCGTGAACAAGTCGAACAGGCACGCCAGGAGCTGAACAAAGACCAGCCACAGTCATTACCAGTTGTAACCTTATCGGGTTTGTTTAAAATCAATAAAGAAGGTTTATCCCTTACTCAGCATTCGGGCTTTATCGCGCTGGATGTAGAAGGATTTCAGGATCTGGAAAGAGGTAAGGTCATTCTCTCGCAGGACCGCTACACCTATGCAGTTTTTGAAAATCATTCCGGTAAGAGTCTGACCGCGCTGGTACGTATTGCGGCGTGTGAGCATGGACAAGCTTATCAGGCACTCAGTGCCTATTATGAGGGAGTGTACGGAATCATCACCGATCCCATGGACCAGCTTGTGACCAAATTACGGTATGTGACCTATGATCCTTTTCTGAGTGGCAATCCAGAGGCAGAGACTTTTAAAGTACGCATTTGAGCTGTGCTTATCTGATCCCTATTTCTCATCTAAGCCTTATCTCATGAAAGATCATAAAATAACCTTATTCCCTAATGCTTATGCCAAAACAGGTCAGGAATACTCTCTGAATGCCTTTCTGGAAAATGTCCGGATGGGTACCTGGCAGGATGCGATTCTGAAAGTACGGACCTGTAAAAATGAAGATACCCAAAAGAAGCTAAAAGAGAAATTACCGGCTGTGACTATATCCGGTTTGTTTGAAGAGGGCAAGTCAGACAGTCATCTAACACAACACTCCAACTTCCTGGCCATTGACCTGGACTATGTCGATAATCTGGAGAAGGTGAAAAATATACTGGAACAGGACCTATACACCTATGCTGTCTTTACCAGTTGTCGGGGCAAAGGGCTTTGTGTATTAGTTCGTATTGAAGGTAAAAAACATGAACTAGCCTTTGATAGCCTGTGCCAATATTACTTTCAGCTCTATGGACAGATAGTTGATCTGAAAGGGCGCAATGTATCACGCCTGCGCTTTGTCAGCTACGATCCGGACCTGAGACTGTTTGAGGATTCAAAAGTATTCAAGCAATATATAGAGAAGGAAAAGAAAAAGCCGGATACAAAAGAGATCTTCTATGGTACCCATGACATAGACCATGTATTTGACCAGATCCAGAGCCGGCAGATTGATGTGACAGGTGGATACCATCAGTGGTGTAATATTGCCTTTGCCCTGGCTGATTATTACGGCGAGGCTGGCCGCGACAGATTTCTGACTATAAGCCAGTATTCCTCTTTGTATGATGCAAAGAAGGCCGATCAGCAGTATTCGGCCTGTCTGAAACACAATGCCACCAGTGTAAAGAAAGTGACTATTGGTACTTTCTTATGGTATTGTAAGCAATATGGTATCAGCATTATTTCTGAGCAAACCAAAGCGATTGTAAACAGCGCCAGGCTGGGAAAGAATGGCAGCAATACAGTGGAAGGGACTGTCAATGTATTGCATGAAATTCACGGCATTGATCCGGAAATAACCAGGCCGATAGTAGAACAGGTATATGCTTCCTCTCCTGAGACAGCAGAGGAAGACTTACCCGTAGTAGTCCGATTGCAGAAGTACTGGAAAGAATACCAGTCTGATATACGACGCAATGTGATCAACAAGAAGTGCTACCGAGGCAGCGTACAGCTTACCGAACGTGATCTGATGGACATCTATATGGATGCCTCCCAGAAACTCAACACGAACGTGTATAAAGAAACGGTAGCGGATATGATGAAGTCGTCTATGGTACCTGAGTTTAATCCGCTGCGAGATTTCTTTGAAGGCATGAGCAATCCAAAGACTGGCTATATCCGGCAGTTAGCAGAATGTCTGGATAGTCCTCAGGGACACGAGTATGCACAATATATGCTGACCAAATGGATGATGAGTTGTATTGCTTCACTTTATGGAACGCCCAGCCAGGTGATGCTCACCCTATGCGGAGAGCAGGGTGAAGGAAAGAGTCATTTCTTTTTGAAGATACTGCCCGACTCCTTTCCTTTTCGCGAAGAGCTTATCTGTGAGGACAGCTTTAAACGGGGTGATGCTCAGAACGGCAAACTGATGATGATTACCCGCTGGATTGTGGTAGACGATGAGTTCAAATCCATTGAGCAGGTTGGTGAAAATGCCCTGAAAGCCTATATCACTCAGAATAACGTGAGTGTACGTTTTGCCTATGACAGAGTACCGGAGAACATTCCCAGGCTGTGCAACTTCGTAGGGACCAGTAATGAAAACACGTTTCTGAAAGACCCAACCGGCAACCGTCGCTTTCCCATTATTGAAACAGGTGTGATTGATAAAGACCGTTACAATGCCATTGACAAATATGAACTCTGGAAAGAAGCGTATTTCATCTATCTGACCAATCCTGGTGTCAAGTTTGACTCCGGAGATTTCAAGATTATTAATGAGGTAGCCGATAATTATGTAAAGCGTACACCTGAACAAGAACTGCTTTTGAAATACTATGAAGAAGCAGATGAAGAGACAGGCATATTCTGTACAACCAGTGATATGTTGAGTACACTACTTGGCAGCAGCAATATCAAAACGATGAACACGGTAAATCTGGGTAGGGCGATATCTGCTCTCAAATGGAAAAAAGCCATAAAGGGCACAGGAAACCAAAAAAGATACGGCTATTGGGTCAAAGAACGAAGCTATCAAGTTTACACCACAGGGTAAGTTGGGCAGGCTGGGTAGATTATTGGGTAAGACTAACTGATTGACAATCAATAGAGGTAAGATGGGTGGCTTTTTAGGCCTGAAACTTTTCTATATAGAAGAGAAAAAAGAGAATATAGAGCTATATATACTATAAATAGAATAATATATCTATATATAATATAGAGCGAATCTTACCCATCCTACCCAGCCTTAGTATCAGGCAGTTAATCTTACCCAGGATCTTACCCTCATCTTACCCATCTTACCCACAAAGTAAGAGAAGTACAATTTGAACAACTAAAAACTACAATAAATATATGAAATCAACAGAATCCCGCTTACAAGGTTTGTGTTTTCAATGGCATTGGAACACCTTCCCTTATTACAGAGGCTTATTACATATGAATAATAACAACTCTCAAAATGCGATTAAAGGCGCTTTAAACCGATCTATGGGAGTTGTGAAGGGTGTTGCAGACATGGAATACTTCTTTGCCTCTACAGGTCATTTTATAGAGCTAAAATCACCGGATGGTATCCAGACTGAAGAGCAACAACTATTTCAGTCCCGAATTGAAGCACAGGGCGGCTACTATCACATTATCCGCAGTTATGACGAGTTCAAGCAATTAATCACCGCTATCCATAAAGTCACGCTATGATACTTACCTTCTCCAAACCTGACTTTGTAGAGAAGATCAAGGCAGGTTCTAAAATACATACCATCCGGAAAGACTTTACTAACCGTTGGAAGTCCGGCCGCGCCATTGACTTTTGGTTAGGCAATCCACGAAATGTAAAAAGCAAGCCGTACACCTTCAACAAAGGGTTATGTGATGGCATTGAATACATAGCGATTACCCGATCAGCTCACCATCAGGTAGGCTATACAATCACAGTCAGCCAGGACGGGCAAACCTGGAAGCTGCTTACCAGTGAAGAGGCCAGACTACTAGCCCATAATGACGGACTTAGCCAGGCAGAGTTCTATAACTGGTTTCTGGCAGACTCTGAGAACTTCTTCGGTAAGATCATCCACTGGACACAACACCGCTATTCGAATTAACACTATTCATTTTAACATTATTCACTCTAAACCTATTACACATATGCATTTCGACATGAACGCTTACGAACAATATGAAGAAAGTCACAAGGAATCTACCACATTCTGGCGCAAAGTAACTCACAGTTACAACGTGTCATGCCTGCATTTTCTGGGTTGGGGTATACAACATCCTGACCCGAATAAATCATCTATCAAGCTGGCACTATCCGGAAGAAACAAACGCTACTCAAATATGCTTTACGACTTCTTCCAGTCCAAAGGCTTAGTGATTAATGTAACAGGCACACTGAAAGACAAACAAGCGGTGTACACCTTCCAGATCCTACAAGACGCTAATATTAACTACCAACTCACAGATCCGGAAGAGCTGGCCTGTACCGAAGATTATCCCAACCGATATGATGCAGAAACTGCCGCTTTCAAGCTGGCATTTACGGTGCTGGATAAATGGATAATAGACCAGCATAAGTTTGGCCTCCGACTCCGGTAATCAGCTTGCATGCGTGGAATTAACCGCAAGATTACAACTGCGGTTAATTCCACGCAAAAGCGAATCTGCGGTTAATAAACCGCAAAACGTTTCGTGATAGGAATTAACCGCAAACGTTCTCTGATATGGGCAGTGAGTGAAAGTAATCGAAAAACTTCCCATGCGTTGAGTTTACCGCAAAACAGATCATGCGGTGAATAAACCTCAAACACATGTATCACTCTAAATCTAACTTACAATGAACTTAAAAGAAATAGGCCAACGAATACATTATGTACGCACCGAAATAACAGGACTTTCACAGCGGGAGTTTGTCCGGAGAATGGGCATCAATCAAAGCAATATATCCATCATGGAGAAAGGCCAGAGCCTGCCGAGCTGCTTCTTTCTATTTAGCATGCATATTACCTATGATGTGAACCTGAACTGGATTATGACAGGTACTGGAGAGGTTCTGACAAAGAACAATCCCTAATTAGTGGGATTACATAATAAATACAGGTAAGAGCTACAAGGCTCTTACCTGTATTTATCCTTAACAACTATCTTTTGAAATTAAAAGTTATTCCGTTCAATATGTCCCTCTCAGCTCCACATAGAATAAATCAGCTATAATCTTTTGCCATTCTTTAATATTGGATATAGCTTGAACAGATATCAGACTACATGTTTTATCAGTTAAGTAACCTTCTGGATGATAAAATCTACCTCCCTGTATTGTCTTAGTATTGCCTGGATAGACAAGTGCTACATGACTAGCATTATAGTAAGACTGATATGCATACATTTGTTGTAAATCATCAGATTGAGGAGAACTGCCATTGCGATTTTTCCATTTTGTATCCAGGACTAAACAATCTGAATTATCTGTATTAATAACTATATCAGGACGCAGATAAGATTTACCTCCAGTTTTAGGCTTCCAGAAATCACGAGTGGATGACTCCGGTATAGAGATGTTTTCAGGTTTATACTTTTTTAAACTAGCCCGAACAAATTGTTCCCAAAGCCGATTCATATCAAACAAAAGAGCCAACACATGATTTTGTCCTTTACGAATATCTGGATGATAGTTTAATAATAAAAGCCTGGCAATCTCCATTGCCTTCTGATAGGCTTCGGTTTTACGAGTATATGTAATTCGCTCAAAGAAAGCTTCGCTCACAACAATATCAGGCATTTCCGGAAAGCTAATCATCAATGCACCAATACGGCTATGTAACACTATGCTGGTATTAATGCGGCTAAGTAATCGGAGTGTCTTATAAAGTACCTGATTTAAGGGATGAGTTTTGTCATAAACAGTATGACGAATATAAAACTTTTCCTGATGTACCAAATTATGTTGCAGGTGTTTTCCAAAATGTAAACTTCCTTTTAATACTGTAGTATTTCCTTCTGTCTGTCGGTACTGTTTGGTAAGTCCTCTATGTACCAGTATTTCCACTTCTGTCAGAAACAACTCAAAATACAAATGAAGAATAGAGTTATGCCGAATACGTAATGAACTACTGCTTGGAGATTCTATTTTAAATCCTCCCACAGCTTTAAGCATACCAATCAACACATCACGCCATTTAGTGATGGTATCCTCTTCATTTCCTGCTGCTTTGTCTGCTTTGGGTAAAATTTCAATAATAGTATTTCCAACCTGAAGCACACCTACATATTCACAAAACTTTACACCTTTATGGGTCAGTGAATAGTAACAAGTTCCTTCCCCATGGAAAGCCTGCAATGCCTCTAACTGTTTCTCAGACAAAGAGTTTTTGTCTCTCCCAATATATAAAGACTGGTGTTCATAGACCGTAATATGCTGTTCTGATTGCATTATGATTTTTTCTTTAGCAGAGTTTGCAGAGCCTTAATAAAGGTGGGATCGTCCATTCCTATGGCATTTTTAAGCCTGTATACAGGTCTTTCCATCAGATCAGCTGCGTCATAGCCTGCAAAGTCAGCAAAAATAGTATCATATGGCTGCTCTACTCTTTCAATAAATCCCATACCCAGCACAAGACCTATTTTGCCAAAGTCACCATAAAAATATTCCTGCAACAATGGCAAGATATTATGCTGAAAAATGCTTTTAAGCGTTTGGGAAGGATTATCTGAATTGAGAAGTTTCATAAAATAGGCATGGCCTATCTGATGATCACGACTAACTAGCTTTTCCAGACGGAGATTAATAGTGGAAAGAAGTTCTCTAATATCTATGTCTGGATTGAAGTCTTTATCTAAAAAGAAATCACTCACTGGTTTTCTCTGTTGTTTGTCTTTATGCATTTTTGCCCATCTTTCCTTCTTTTCCTCTATCACCTTTGGTAAGATACCAGTAAATTCAAACACATTTTTTTCTGCTGTTAAATAAGGGTCTTTCCCCCATGCAATATGTTCATGACGCCACAATAATTCATATACCATTTTAGCAGGAGTAGGTAGTGCATTCAAATCTGGTAACATTTCCTGAAAATGAAAGCGACGACGCAAGGCAGTATCTAGAGCTTCTACACTCCTATCTGCGGTATTCATAGTACCAATGATATATAAGTTTGCTGGCACTCCAAACTTTTTCTTACTATAGGGCAATGTAACTTCTAAAGCTTCTGGCTTACCCAAACGCTTATCTTCTTCAATAAGAGTAATGAGTTCTCCAAATATCTGAGATACATTACCTCTATTGATCTCATCTATAATAAGTACATATGGTTTGTCATTTCCAATGTTCCGACTATGGTGTAAGTCTCGTTCTTTCTCTAAAAAAGTAAGAATCCCTTTTACATAGGTCAGATTATAGATTCCTTCTGGACGATTTGTGTAAAAGTACTTTTCGATATTATCAATAGAAACAGGATACCATGCATTATCCTTAACACTATTATGAGGTCTGATGTAGAAAACACTTCCACTTCGATAGGTTACATCAAACGTGGTATAAGTAGATTTGATAGTAACCGGAGACTTACCATCTGCCTCAGATATTTCCAACTTAAATTCCTCCATTACTTGATAATAGTTTCCTTTCCGGCTATCGGCTGCCTCTGATATTGTCTTGAAAATTCCATTTTCAACCAGATATGTAACAGGGTCGCCTTCTTTTACAGGTACCTGAGGTTTAATTCCTTCTACAAAATCTTCATAAGACATATTCTGATGAAAAGTAGTAAAGACAATTTGTCCATTCTTTACTTTTTCCTCAAATATCTTTTTTAGTTCATCACGTGTTTTATCTTCTATTGACTGGCCAATAATATCAAGGGCTTTATTGATGGTATGATACGTTTTACCTGTACCAGGAGGGCCATAAAGTATTTGATTTAATGGATGTGCAGGCATACTGGGATTAGTAGTAGTTATTTCGCTCAATAAGTCTTGTTCTTTGGATTTCTCCTTGATTTCAAAACCCAATGTTCGGAGAGTGTCAAATGCAGGTGTTCCTTCCCCTCCTCCAAATTCATTTGGCTGAAGTGCTCGGCCAGTAGCATATTGGGTTGCTAAAGATATAAGGTATTTTGGAGGATATAACTTGCCATTGTAATATACATCATATTGAAATGAATGGCGACCAGGTGCCACTCCATTTTCGTCTACATATCGGATAGCTTTTAGAATATGTTCTTTTTTGATATGTAGAAGTGTAAGTTTGAGGGAGTCCATATATTCTAAATATTCTGACAGGAACCTGTGAACTATAATTCTTATTTTAGAGTGTAAGGCATTGTCACTCTAGACCAAGATTGATTAAGATAGTCAAAAACATTTAGAACACGGAGAAAAGCCCAATTCCAATAAAACGCTATCATGAAAAGACAAATCTGGATTAAAAAGCATTCTCTGACGGGATAATAACATTTTTTTAATAGGACTTTTAATATTTGTAAAGAAATCCTCTATAAATATGTTTTGCTCCCTATTTAAATAGACTCTTTCATGAGCAAGGCTTTTAAGTGCATTAGTTGCTGAATAAAATCTCTCAAATAAATCAAGATAGCTTCTAGTTAAAGGATTTATTCGTAAAGCATAATATCTTTCCAGAATAGTGTTAATAGCATTTTCTGTTTCTTGAAAACTTAAATTATATATATCAATTATACCTGAGTTTTTCCCACCATGTAAAGGTTTTATTGCATCCTCATCATAAAAGTCACCCATTTTATATTTAAACAATTCCAGATTGGTGTCAATTAAATGGACGTTAGCTTTGAATAATTGTCGGTATTTCATGGTTAAGTTCTTGTCATTTCTATACTTCTCTGGAATTTTATAGTTCTTATAGTCTGAGTGAAGAAATTCACAGTCTTTACTTTGATGAAATTTTGGACTACTCCCCTCATAAACAAAACGATAGAAATCTTCTTTCTTCTCAATCTTCTCATATTTATCCAAAATACTTTTTTTCTCAGGATTCAAACAACGCAAATACTCTCCATAAAGAAGGATATTAGTTGATTCATATTTATTTAAAAACTGAATCTTTCTTTTATAAGGTATAGCCGTTTTATAGTCAATCGTCTTTAGATCAACCTCAGCAATCACTCTAGACAAATTGATATTTGTTATATATACTAACATCTCAGATCCCTCTTAACTGTTTTAATAACAAAACTTACAGGGAGATCTATCTTCGTCAGCGTCTCTTCTGCTCATTTTTACAATCTCATGTGTACAGCGGCTCAATCCTCTACAGGTAATACTTGAATGGTATGCATAAGATGTCTTACTATCACAGATGTAAACAACAACATCTTTTGTATCCTTCTTTGCTGTATCCAGTTTAGCAACTGGAGTAGATACTTTTGTGATCTTATCTCCTGGCTCTGGTCGGATTTCGCAAGGACTCTGAGCAAAGGCACAACATGAAAACAATAAGAACAGAAAAGTTAAACAGAGGCGCATAAATGAAAACAGTATAAAAGTTGCTCTCCAAAAGTAAAAATTAATCTCTTCTCGTTTTTTGCTAATTCCAGTTGTTTACTTGCCCATGTAGTATTCATCCAAAAACCACAGGCATAAATACAATGATAGCAAATAAAAAGTAAACAACCATAAGGAAAATACCTGTTTTGAGCGTTGTTTTGATAATCAAAACAACGCTCAAAAACGTGTTATTTTAATGCCGATATTTGCAAAGTCAATCAGAAAGAAGTCCGGACGCTGACTGGTGACTATGTTTCACTATTCAACTACTTATACATTATTATGGCATTAACATTAACCTTATTAACATCAAAAGCAGATTGCGACAAAGTGCTGAATGATCTGAGTGAACAAAAAAGCGAATTGGAATATAAGCAGATTGCTGTTACCCGTAGCCGTGGCAACGCCTCTGACCGGGCAAGTGACATTGAAGCCAACTTAGCTTCTGCTACTGCTGAGGTAGACTCACTAACAGCTATCATTGCTGTATTACCCGAAGGCTCTACCAAGACCGAGATGGAAACGCGTAAAGTGAAGGCAGAATACAAGCTGTTTACTGCTGAGCAACGTAAGTTGCAATATGGAACGACTGCGGTAATTCTCTACGAATCGCAGCTGGATGAGATCGAGCAACGCTTGTCTGTATTGGATAGCTCTATGTCAGCTATCACCAACCATAAGGCTACACTACCAGCCTAATCTAAGGTAGTACAGGTTGTAAAGAAGGTGGTTTGTATTAGGAAGCAGTAGACCAATGGACTACTGCTTCTTTCTTTCAGACAATTATGTAATCTATTCCATGTTTCACTTAACCGATTCGATTATATGCAGATACGTATTTTACTCAGTGCCCTGTGTTTTGTATTGGGTTTGGCTGTAGGACTCTTTACAGAACACAGATTAAATCCCGATGAGGTCTACGATTGTGAAGTAATTGACTATACCCAGATCGAGCAGATTGTAGGTAAACAAGTAGCAGCTCACCAGATGCAGCCGTTGGATATAGAGAAGATCAAGCATGTCAAGAGCTTTACTTATGCGCCTGTCTATTCTGTGCAAGTAGCGCCTCAGGATTCAGTTTTAAAGCAGATCATTACTCAGGCAGCATTCCTCCACCCTAAACCTAAGTAACCGATGGCAAAGTCTATATACGATTACCTCCAGTTTGTGCTTGACAACTGGAAAACCTCAACCCTGGGTTTGTTTACCTTCTCAGGATACATTCTCTGGTTAGTAAATCGAATAGATACGCAGTCTTTCGTTTCGTTACTGGCCTTTATTTCAACAGTGGGATTCTTCTCAATGAGAGACCCTAAATAACACAGAAGGGATGGTTTAAAAGCCATCCTTCATTTCCTCAACTCACACTTTTTACTGTATAACTTTATGAAATTCCAATACCTGATTATACACTGCACCGCCACCCCAGCCGGACGCTGGGTATCTGCTGATGATGTTAAAAAATGGCACACCAAACCAAAACCCTATGGCAACGGTTGGAAACAAGTCGGTTACTCTGATCTGATCTTGCTTGACGGCTCACGTCACCAGTTTGTCAAACATAACAATGATCAGGTGATAGACTCTTTCGAGATTACAAACGGTGTAGCAGGCATCAATTCCATTTCTAGACATCTGTGCTATGTAGGTGGCATGGATACTTCCCATAAGATGCCACTGGACAGTCGCACCCCTCAGCAAATCTCAACCATGCTGGACATTATCAGTGAAGTGCTGGGCTATGCCCCCAATGTGAAGATTGCCGGACATAACCAGTTTGATAACAAAGGCTGTCCCAGTTTCTTTGTCCCCATCTGGCTCAAGCAGTTAGGCATTCCAGAGCATAACATTGAGTGGCGTGATCCATTTGGATATGAAAGATATTTTAGACAGGCATGGAAGCAATAAATGTAAATTTATAACTCATTAAAGATAATCTCTTAATGAGTTATAAATATTCCTTCTAATTGATAAGGGTCGTCTACAAATGTCACTTGAGAAATATCGGCCCCTGAGTTTTCTAAATTTTCTTTTTGGGATACTAAGGCCATAGCTCCTCGCAAATCAGCTCTTCGCAAATCACTTCCTTGCAAATAAGCTTCTCGCAAATCAGCTCTTCGCAAATCAGCTCTTTGCAATTTGGCTTCTCGCAAATCAGTTCCTTGCAAATTAGCTCCTTGTAAATCCGCATCAGATAAATAAGCTTCTTGCAAATTAGCTCCTTGCAAATCAGCTCTTTGCAAATTAGCTCCCTGCAAATTAGCTCCTTGTAAATCAGCTCCTTGCAAATTAGCTCCCTGCAAATTAGCTCCTTGTAAATCCGCATCAGATAAATAAGCTTCTTGCAAATTAGCTTCTTGCAAATTAGCTCCTTGCAACTTGACCCCTTGTAAATCAACTCCTTGCAAATCAGCTCTTTGCAATTTGGCTCCTTGCAAATCAGCTCCTTGCAAATTAGTTCCCTGCAATTTGGCTCCTTGCAATTTGGCTCCTTGCAAATTAGATATTAGCAAATCAGCTCCTCGCAAATCAGCTTTTCGCAAATCAGTTCCCTGCAAATAAGCTCCTTGCAATTTGGCTCCTTGCAATTTGGCTCCTTGTAAATCTGCATCAGATAAATACGTTCCTCGTAAATCCGTTCCTCGTAAATTAGCTCCTGTTAAATTAGCTCCTGTTAAATTAGCTTTTCGCAGTTTGGTTCCTTGCAATTTGGCTCCTCGCAAATCAGATATTTGCAAATTAGCTCCTCGCAAATCAGCTCCTTGCAAATTAGCTCCTTGCAAATCTGATACTTGTAAATTAGCTCCTTGCAAATCAGCTCCTTGCAAATCAGCTCTTCGCAAATCAGATACTTGCAAATTAGTTCCTTGCAAATCTGATTCTTGTAAATTAGCTCCTGATAAATTAGCACCTGCTAAATTAAGGCCTGACAAATCTTTCCCAAATAAATTAACCTTTGTCAAATTAGCTCCTGATAAATTAGCACCTGCTAAATTAAGGCCTGACAAATCTTTCCCAAATAAATTAGCTCCTTGTAAATTAGCTCCTTGTAAATCTGCATCAGATAAATACGTTCCTCGTAAATCCGTTCCTCGTAAATTAGCTCCTGTTAAATTAGCTCCTGTTAAATTAGCTCCTGCTAAATTAGCATTCTTTAAATCGGCCATAAATAAATCTGCTCCTACCAAATTAGTTTCAGACAATTTAGCTTGAATCAACTTAGCTTTTTGTAAATTAACTCTTTTAAAATTGATTCTAAATAAATCTTTTCCTACTAAGTTGGTTTCACTTAAGTTGTACCTACTATAAGAAAAATAGCTTTTATAAACATCCATTGAAAACTCATCATCAATCAACAATAACTCTTGTAAATTTTCTATCTTCAACAAGTTGAGAAAATAAAGAGATAACAAATGAGTCAGTTTATTCGAAGGAATTGAGAAAACAATGATAATGCTGCCAGATCGATAATAAATAAGTTTTATTTGATTCAGGGGTATATTTGCGGTGTTATGTATGCAATACTGAATTTCTTGCCACATATGAGCTATCCTATGTTCATCATAATTCTCCTGAACTTTTATCTGTATCTTTTTTGTACTTTGTATTTGCAAAAAGGCCTCGATTTCTTTTTCTATAATACCAACTGCTAAAAAAACTGAGGAACTTATATCAATCATTTGTGTCCTGATCTTATCAGCTTTATCGTAATTTCCGTGTAGTAGTGCATCATTAAGACTCTTTACTTCTGTATTTAATCTTTGATAAAGAGGAAGTGTATTGTATCTTAATTCATCTATTTTGTTCTTATTCCAACCATATTTATCCAAACTTTTTATAAACTCCTCAATTTTTTCAAGTGCATTTTCCAAGTTGTTTTTTTTTAATTCTTCAAAAACTTCATCTTTAAGTACATCAAATTCTTTCGGAAGACTAGACATATTTTTATATGAGTATAAATAAAAAGGATGAAATGCAAACTCTAAATAAAGAAGAGTTTAGGGAATACCAAAAGATAAGAAAATATTCATAATTATAACATTCTCTGTTATTTGCACTAGTAAATGCTATCTTTTTTTTAACAAACTTCTTTATAAAATACCTCAAATGAGGTATTGACAGATTACAGTTGGATCGCTACAATCAGACCCAGAAACAAATAAAATGAATATAAAATCAATTGCACTGTCGTAATTTAATTGACTCTTATGCAAGAACAACTTAGAAATCTCATAGCTCAAGGAAACTTGGATGAAGCAATCAATCAACTACTTAAACTAACTCGGAAAACACCTCACTACAATGATATTATTCTCCTATCAGCAAGATTAAATCAGTTAAATAGAGAAATAAATAGAGAACTCATACTTGGAATTACAGATACTACTAATGAACGAACACAAAAGGTACTTCTAATACAAGCAGTACTAACAACCTTGGATCTAATAGACTGGCAAAAAATTGAAGCACAAATCCGACAAAACAAGGATATATCAAATCCCACCTATCAAGTAAATCAAGAACAACAAGAACACTCAGTAAAGACAATTCTTTTTTTAGGGGCTAATCCAACTAATACAACTCAGTTACGATTAGGAGAAGAGGCTCGTGAAATAGATAATGAGCTGCGACTAGCTAAAGATCGAGATAAATTTAATCTGGAACTACAATGGGCGACTACAGTAGATATACTTCGTAGAGCTTTATTAAGTTTCAATCCTCACTTTATTCATTTCTCAGGCCATGGAGCAATGGAGGGTATTGTATTAGAAGATAAAGGTGGAAATGCCAATATACTTCCACCTGAAGTTCTCGCAGATCTAATTTCCTTATTTGCAACCACAGTGCAATGTGTGATTTTAAATGCTTGTTATTCTGAAGAACAAGCCAAAGCTATTATTAAACATATCCCTTATGTAATAGGAATGAATGATGAAATACCAGATAAAAGTGCTATCAAATTCGCAGCTGCTTTTTATAGTGGGATAGGCCATGGAAGAAGTATACCTGATTCTTTTAGGATTGGAAAAATAGCAGTAACAGCAGAGAATTTAGAAAATGATATGATTATTTTATTAGAAAAGAGCCATTAAGTTTTATTTGTAAAGTATTTTCATAGCTTACAATCCTTCACCCATAAATTACAGATTTATGTCTAAAAAACTAATTGAATTCGAAACCGAAGACGGAGCTATGGTCTTAATTGAAAGCTCATTAGAAACAGAACAAGCAATGAGAAATATTAGTAGTGATGGTAAAGTTACGAAAGGGGGAAAACTAGAAGAGGCGTTAAAACCAATCAAAGCTTTTGCCAGCTCATTTAGAAAACATATTGAATCAATAGATATAAAACCAGATGAGGTTGAAGTGAAGACTGGGCTAAAATTTACCGCAAAAACAGGTCCAGTTTTAGCCTGCTTCATAGATCCTTCTGCTGAAGCCACTTTTGAAGTTACTTTAAAATGGAAGCTAACCAATGAACCTGTTTCCACTACTCACCCTTCTACTAAAGAATAACTCTCAATATTAAAAGAATGCAAAGAGACTTACGTCCATATGTTGTAAGGATACAAAATGATGAAAATCGTGGTACTGGCTTTTTTATTGGAGATGATGGATATATATTAACTTGTTCACATGTTATTATGTCCAAAGGATCTGATATAGAAGTATTCTGTTATAATTCTATTACATCGTCTT
This sequence comes from Xanthocytophaga agilis, assembly GCF_030068605.1. NCBI lineage: Bacteria > Pseudomonadati > Bacteroidota > Cytophagia > Cytophagales > Rhodocytophagaceae > Xanthocytophaga > Xanthocytophaga agilis. The sequence continues at coordinate 277,044 of NZ_JASJOU010000008.1, read as the reverse complement.
TTGATGAAGCCTATTTGGCAGATATTGAATTATTTATACCTGAAAGTGAAGGTGATTTAACACTATTAAAAATTAAAAGGACAAGCAAAGTTAAAGGACTTCCCTTAATGACTTTTCAAAATAGCGTTTTCCATGATTTCTATACATATGGGTTTCCAAATGTTAACAAAAACAATGGTATAGATGCTTTAGGAATAATTTTAGGTACTACACAAAGTTCTAATAACAGAATTCCCCTATTCCAATTTAAAGATAATGCTCTTACCTATGGTTTTAGTGGATCTTTAATTGTTGACAAAACTTATGGAGGAATTATTGGAATGGCTAAAAGTATTGCTAGCAATGGTGATAATCTTAGATTAATAGAAGCAAACTTTGGTATTACTTCTGATTTCATATACGAAAAAATAAAAGATATAATTTCAGGTCTGAAATTATATCCAGCTAAAAGCGAATCTAAGAGATTATATGAAAAAAGCCTTAAAGAAATATATGAGAAGGCAGATGTATTTAACCAAGAAATTGCTTTGAAGGATTTATATACAGATCCTTTTTTTCTAATTCATAAAGACTGTTTACAAAACAATAAAACCAATCAATCAAAAAATGAGCAAACTGACTTTGCTTCAATAGATAAGTCATTACCTAACGAGATACACAAAATAATTGATGGATCATATGGAAACCTATTAAGATCCACTTTTAAAATAAATTCACCTCAATTTATATTTCTATATGGACATCCAGGCCAAGGAAAAAGTTCGTTTTGCAAACGACTGATTTATGATATTTTAAATGAAAATATTTACCCAGAACGAAATCTCTTTTTCTTAAAGCTTAGAGATGTAAGACAGCTTGAAGCATTAGAAAAACAACCAATTGAAACTCTTTTGGAAGAGATAAAAAATTATGCTGAAATATTATTAGAGGGTAAAATATTAGATATTTCGAAGGAGGACTTTTCCAAATCAATTCTTATATTGGATGGTTTAGATGAATTAGAAATGTTAGCTTCTTTCAATGAAGATAATGTTTTGAAATTCTGTCAAAATCTAAGTGATGAAATGGGAAAAAGAAAGGATTGGCAAATCAAACCAATAGTAATTATTACTTCACGATATGGCAGAATATCACCTCATGAAATTATCAAAAAAGATATCATAATACTTCAATTAGCTAATTCTACAATAAATCAACAGTTGGAATGGTTAAAGAAGTTAAAAAATGAAGGGGGTAAAACATGGATTAACGAGGAAGATCTACAAAAATATAATCACGGAACAGAACATATACATATAAAAGAATTGATTGAACAGCCAATTCTTTTGAATATGATTGCTCAATTAAATGAGCCCTTGATTGAAAATTCAAATAGAGCTTTAATTTATAACCAGCTATTTACCACTCTTATTCAAAGGCCTTATGATCCTCATGGCAAGTTAAATTTACATGAACAACTAAAATTAGAACCTGGAAATTTAAGACAATTAATTAGAGAGATAGCATTCACTATTTTTAAGAATAATCGAGAATATGTACATAAAGATCAATTAATTAGAAGTCTTAGTACAGAATTAAGAACTTTTTTTGAAAGTGCTCAAACAAATCAGGAAAAGAGAAATCAGCTTAGTCGTTTAATGATGAGCTTTTACATGCCTGAAGTTCGCAAAAATATAAATGATAATACAAAGGGGGAAATTATTAGTAGTGATTATGCAATAGAGTTCTTACATAAATCTCTTCAGGAATATATGACTGCTGAATATATATGGCAGCGGTTTTACATTGCATTGACAGAAAAATCTACCCATACAAAGCAATATTACCTTACTGATGCATCTAAGCTGGTAGAACTCATGCAGGAGATTTTTGGTACTGTAAGCTTATCAGATGCTATAATTTCCTATATTAGAGATATTATAGCAATTCAGGATGATATCATTAAGCATGAATTAAATCAACGATTAGAAGTCTTTTTAATACCTTTGATCCAGAATAGTTTTTTATTCAATTATACCTTTTTGATAGGTCAAGAAGTATCTCCTCTTGAAGTCATTAGTAATTGCTTTTGTGGCTTTTGGGTAATTTTTGGATTTAGTAGGCAAAGTATGAGGGATATAAAAATATTTCAACTATACACAGATCCAATTTATTCTAGTTTTTTTCTTTTGCTCAAAAATAATTATCAGCCATTTTATTTAGCAAATTTTAGCGAGATTAAGATAATAGATCAAGATCTCTCAGGTATAACTTTATTAGAGGCTAACTTAAGTAATGCTTATTTTGAAGGATGTGATTTAAGAGGTTGTGATTTGCGAGGCGCTAGATTAACTAATACAAGTTTTGTTGATACAAACCTAATAGGAAGCTTATTTAGATATTCGAACTTAGAAAGTGCTGATCTTGTCAGGGCAGAATTAACAGGTGCAGATTTAAAACAGGTTTTTGCAAATGGATGTAATTTGAGTAGGACTTCTTTAATAGGAGCAGATTTATCGGAGGCATCTTTATACAGATCTACTTTGAGAGGTGCTAATTTAACGCGAGCTAATTTAAGATATACATTGCTAGATGAAGCTAATCTAACAAAATGCATATTACGAAAGGCTGATTTATCAAGTGTAAATTTATCAAGATCAACTTTGAAGCAAGCAGATTTACGTGAAGCTATCTTATTTGGTGCTGACTTGACAAACTGCATTTTACAACAAGCCGATTTAAGAAAAGCTATTTTAACACAAGCAGACTTGAGAGGAGCCATATTAACAGGCGCAGATTTAAGGGGAGCTAATTTACAAGGAGCTGATTTAAGAGGAGCCGTTCTGAACAAAGCTAATTTGACTGGAGCAAATCTTACAGAAGCAGATTTTACAGGTAGCGTTTTAAATGAAGCGATTATAGCTAAAGCAATTCTAAATAATACAGATTTTACTAAAGCAGATTTAAGTAATGTAGATTTTAAAGACTCCGACTTTACAACAGCAAACTTTGCAAATTCAGATTTAACAAATACTTACTTGGAGCAATTGTTAAAATCGCAATTCAAATCTCCAAGTAAATAGTTATAGGTCTAAAAAGCTTAATCCTTAGTTTTTTCCTTTTCAATTTCTATAATTATCTTTTTAAGATACTCTTTTAATTCATTTTCAGGAGAGGTAACCACTTTTATTAGTGGATTCCCTTCACCTGTTAATAAGAACCGACAATCAATCTGCGGATAAGCTTTTGCAATAGCCTGTAAAGTCTCATAACCAGGATTGGACTTACCTGCACGCATATTATAGAATAGATCGGGACGAGATAATCCTATTTTCTTAGCCATTTCCGCATAACTAATGCCCAAAGCTTCTACAACAGCATCAAAGATTTCTCCTGTGGTTTTCATATTTAATAAAGGTCTATAAAAGTATACTTGATTCTTAGTTAACAACTCAAATTGATGTTTCGTGTTTGAAACCAGCTAACAAACCCGCAACTAAGGAACAAAACCACCAAAACAAAAACAAGATGCAGCGTCCATCCACTACCCGCAAGGCTATACAAGCTCGCTTCGCTCGGCCTTGCGGGTAGTGGCCGGCCCCTGCGTGTGGCTGTCGCTTTTTTGTTTTGGCGGTTTTGTCTTTTACTTTATGCGGGTTGGCCAGCTGGCCGGTCCGTACCTTCACACCAAATATAATAGGCTAGGATTTTATTTGCGTTGCCACGCAGGAGGCGGATTTTGTTCTTTTCCTTTGTCGGGTTTGCCTCTGAGGGCGGCTCTGCCGCCTAGCTCACCAGAGCTCCAGCTGTTCGGGTGGTTGCTCTATCTGCTTTTCTGGCTTATAAGTGATCACTTTTAGCAGTTTCCCGTTTGCTTCCGCTTTCTTGATGGTACTGGCAGTTCCTTTGCTTTCACCATCCCAACAGGCTAGCACCTTATCAGCTTGCTTTACTATTTCTGAATTCCGTATGTGAGGAGCTCCGGCACCATAGGTAGTATAGTCAGGTTTTATTTCTGTCACCTTTATTCCTTTGCTTATCGCCCATGCGGCTGCGAGTTGGTCTACTCCTGCAGCTCCGCCATGTATCATTTCTGTGATTGGCAGTCTTTCCAGTTCTTCCTGAAGTTCTGCACATTCCTGTATGCTTCTGCTTCCTGTTATTGCTAGTCTCATAGTATAAATATAGCATTTCTTATGATAAAATACAACAATAAATGTTATTTTTTATCATATATTATTGTATTTCTATTTGCCTTTCACACAAATATGTGTTATATTTATACTATCAAATAATAAAAATAACACATGAAATCAAATCAATCTTCACTTGCTCGCCGTGCCTATAAGGTACAAGGCGCTCACACCTTTATAGGTGTGTTTGGTAGCGGATCATCTGCCTGCTGCCGGGTTGTTACCATCATGGACAACTATATCAGTTATGAAGTTCTCAAAGTTGCAGAATGCCGGGAACGCTTTGCAGTAGATCAGGAGTTAGGCCTGATTCACGAAATAGAAGTGTATGAGTTTACCAATGCAGAGACCAAGGCAACAAAAAAATTAATGCAGCTTTTTCAAATTCAGTATAGTATGAATTTGTCAGAACCCGCCAGAGTTGCAGAAAGACAGAGAGAAGAGGGAGCCAGAATTATCCCGCTCTGGCCACAGGGCATACAACCTGCCGCCTAAAACAAAACCCGCTCTAAGGAGCGGGCCTGTCTCAAATAATAAAAATAAGGGCAAAGATATGAAATCTTACCATTCTTCTAAAAAGTATCCTGGACTCTTAATCAAATTTATATACAATCCTGTCGATGATGATGTAAGCATTGTTGGTATTACAGCCAAATCAGATACAGTTGAATTGCTGGAGTTTTTCGAAGATCAGAATCTGTTTGAAAACCTCCGCTTGGAGTGTTGGGAATATGGCCGGGATGAATACCTTTTTTCAGATGCTGCCTAATGGCAGTATTTATTACTTTTTCTTTTTTACCACATCTTTTATTACTCATGAATACTATACAAGCTATAAAAATAGACGTTGCTACTCAATCAGTATATATTGTTGATATCCCTGAAGATGACACTCTCGATTCATTTTATAAACATATTAACTGTGATACAGTCTCTCATTTTAATCTGGATGACTATCATGGTTGTTATGTAGATGATGAAGGTTTATACAGAGATCATCCTGGCTATTGGTCTTTATCTGGATTCAGACAACCCATTGCAGGGAACGGAATAATAGCAGGAGCTGATCCGATGGGTAATACTGCTAGTGCCAAGCGTAACTTTATTGATTGGGTGAAGGAGAATATTACATTTTATAAAGAATGTGAAGAAGAACCGGCAATTACCTTTCTATCATGAGAAAACAAAAAAGACAACCAATTTTAAGTGGTTGTCTTTTTTGTTTTCTCAGTAAGCGTCCGAGCCAGACCGTCTTTACTTGGAACAGGTAGCTTTGCAGAATGACAGACAACTTACCTTTACAAGCTCGGATGCTTCGGCTATATCAACGCTTCAAGCAAAGCAATCTAACCCGAGCCGCTTTCTGTCGGTTCGAACGGATATGTATTCATCTGGCTGCTTCTACCGTTTCGGAGTCATTACAGCTGTGTGTGGATTATTAGAGCCTTTATACAATAGCTTAAAGCGGGAAGTGCTGGCTAATCGATATATTCAAGTCGATGAAACTACACTAATGGTACAAGATGGCGATAAGAAAGGAACTTGTCATTTAGGCTACTTGTAGGCCTACTATGCACCAGTAGCTAATTTGGTATTTTCGACTATCAAACCGGGAGAGCCCCTAGTCCCTCCTATCTGCCGAAGGCTGCTTTAGTGGCAGCGTAGCGAAACGGAGTGAGAATGGGAGTAAACTTTTATTCAATTTTACCTTAATTCAGATGTAATTATCTAAACTTTTTTCAGTAGATATTCTAAAAAAGAATCTTAAATTTCAGCTGTTTTTATAAGACTCAATTTATTTACTTATACAAATGGATTTATCTGAAGATTTAAGTATTAATGAAGAAATAAGAAGCTATAAAGATCGTTTGAGAATTTTCTTAATCTTATACTTCTTTTCTGAACCCTATTCAGATTCCGAATTTCCATCACGTAAAAAAATATTTAGAACAGAGGTAAGAATACAAAAACTAGACTTCTTGCTCAGGAATCCAGATTATTTAGCATACGAACTACTGTTACTTGCTGAGAGTGATGAAAAGCAAAAAAATGAAATTCAAACCCATGTCAAATCAATTTTTGATAATAAGGAACCAATATTTAAAAGATTAGAAATGGAGCGATTCTTCTTTGGCGCCTATGAAGATATTGATGATGTCATAGGCTTTTTAATAGGTATTGGCTTCATTGATTACAAAAGCGAAACTACCGTAAGTTTAAAAAGTGTAGAAAAGGAATACTTCATAACAGATTATGCGATAGATAAAGTTGAAAGCCTATTACAATCCCTTTCACAACTTACTTGGTATGTTAATCGATGTAAATTAATTCGCAATTACTTTGGAAATAAGACAGGTAATGAGTTGAAAGTTGCCCAGTATAAGATTTCAGAATACAGAGATACCTCTTACAAAGATTACATTACCGAAATTAGCAGTAAAGTGAAAGAAAAATATGAACAACTATTTAATCTTGAATTATGAGTTTTGACTTAGAAAAATTTATTAATCTTATATATCAAGAGTTTCAAACAGAACTTTCTATATCAGATATCGAGGAAATATTAGATTTAAAGGAAATATATAATCGTGACTCTCCCCTTTCTACAGGTAAAAGGCTTTTACTAACCAACATTTCATTTACTGGACAAAAAGAAGTAGATGATCATCAAGATTACTCTGGACAGGTGATCAACTTTAGTAGAAAAATTGAACCTGGAGTCAATATGTGGATCGCAGATAACTTCAAGGGGAAATCAAGTATTTTTAAGGTTATAAAATATGCTCTTACAGGTAATTCATCTATTAAGGTTAATGTAAAGTCCTGGTTACATGAAGTGTTTCTTAATTTTAATATATCTGATAAAGAATATACGATTCATTTAAATCTTCAAAATACAAAGCTAGTAGGACAATTAGTATTCGGAAAGTTTAATAATAGAGAAGAAATTAAAATAAATGAGGAGAAAGTAATTTTTAAAGCGGAAACTGAAAAGGATTACAAAGCTCAGATACAGGATTTCTTTTATAAGCAATTTCTTTATTATACATTAAAGTATACTAAATCACAAAAAGGTAAATCTTCTCTAACAGAAGTTAATATTGGATGGAATACGTATTATAAATCCATTTTTTTAGAGTCTAAAGATAGTAATGAATTAATGTTTGGAAATACTCAGAACAAAATTTTTCAGATGTTACTTGGTATAGAGTATACAGCACCAATTAACTATCTAACAGTAAAAAGTGAGAAGTTAAGTTCTGAGAACTCTGTCAAAACTGAAATAAAAGGAGGTGATAGAAAGCAAGAGGTGAATAATCTTAGAAACCAATTAAACACAATTACTACTCAATTAGAGAAGTTAGCCCATCAAACTCCTGATAAATCAAAAATTCAAAAACTGTACACTGAATACAATGATATAATACTAAAGAAGGGTAATATAAATGCTTCTTTAGTAGACATAAATAATAAAATTAGAGATGAAATCAATAAGAAATCAATGTTTGAGCTGGATAAAAATGAATCTAGCGCCACATTAAGAGATATACAAAAACAATTAAACAAATCTCGCAAGCAAAAAAATGACCTAGAAGAGTATCTTCAAATTGGAATATTTTTTTCCAACTTAGATATAAAGAAATGTCCGAGTTGTAGCCATACAATAGATAAAAAGAAACAACATGAAAAAGTCAAAGAACATAAGTGTGCAATATGCGATAATGATATAAATGAAGACATTTTACAAACTAAAAAAACTAGTTTTGAGTTTAAGATAAGGCAATTATCTCAGCAAATAGAAAGTCTAATAAAAGAGGAGGAAGCTTTAAAGAATGATTTAACCAAAACTAAAAAAGATTTAGAAGAAACTACTCAAAGCCTATCTATTCTTAATGAAAAACGCCAAGAATACTTAAGTCAAACTAATTTTGATTCTGAGTTACAGAAAGTAGAAGATAGCATTTATAAAGAAAGACAACTTTTTTTAATAGAGGATAAACAAATAGAAAAATTAATCGGTGAGAAAGCTGTTATTGAATATAGGCTAAAAGAGCTTATAGAAAAAGAATCATTAGAAGATAGTAAAATAAAATTAAAAATTAAGATTTTAGAGAAAGCGATTTCATTATTAGTAAAAATGAGATTTGAAAGTTCTAATCTCATTCTTGAGAAATTACGAAAGTTAATGCTTGTCCAAGTAAATAAAATGGGTCTAACATCAATTAGTGATATCCAAATTACTGATAAGCTAGATATACAATTCCATCAAGGAGCAAAATATGTGTTATTTTCAAAAATAACAGAAGGAGAACAATTAAGAGCTAAATTAGCACTTTACCTTAGCTTAATACAATTGGATGCCGAAATGAATTTTGGCCATCATACAAAATGTTTAATTATTGATAGCCCAGGTAAAGAAGAAGGAGATAAGAAGTATATTGCAGGCCTGTCAAATATTTTGAAGGAGATACACAGTGACTACAAAAATGAGTTACAAATAATAGTAGGTACAGCTGAAAGAGATTTAACAGATATAGTTGAACAACAAATAATAACACCAGAGAACGAATACATTTTTTAATGCCAAACAATTTCAACATAGCTCAATTTGCTACTACTTCCTTATCAGAAAAATATCATTTTTTCGATAAGGAAGTAGTAGCTTTCGTTGAAAATAGCAATGATAAAGAAATACTTCAAGTTCTAAAAAGTATTATAACAGATATTAACGAAAACCCTGATATTAGAAAGAAGGCTGTAGAATGTCTTACAAATTGCACATTCTTGAAGAGGATAAAAACTAGACAAACGATTACTATTTTAATTGACGACTGGAATAACAGTAATATTAACACTAAGACTATCTTTCTAGAGGTTCAACGATTAAAAGATCTATTTTATTTTTATAGCCCTAATTCTGAAGATACTGAAGAGATAGAAAATGTATATTTAGAAAGTACTAATAGTAGGTTTTCAGATATCAGCTCTGAAGCTTTTTTAAAACTCGGATTGATATATTTTCAAAAGAGTCTTTTAGGCAATCAAAAAGATCGTTTAGAATACCTATTAAAAAGTAATTCTTTCTTTACAAAAGGCCACCTTCAAACAGAAAACCAGATAGACACTTTAATATATAAGCAAATAGTAGAAATAACTATTAATTTGTTTAACCGAAATCTTCAGACAGTTGATTTGACCTTAGATCACTTGTCTCAAGATCTATTGAAAAAAGAACTTTTTTCAATAAAGCATGGAAAGCAATATCATGCTAAGAATTATTATATAAGTCTTTATAATAGCTTAAATTCTTTAATAAAAATATTAAAGGAAGATCCAAACTTGTGGCTCAATGTAAGAGAAAAACTCTCAGAATTACATAATGAGTACTCTTTGATAGAAAATGAAAAACTAAAGTCTAGATTAGATGAGAGTGTACTTACATCAATTTTCGCAAGAACTTTAGAAAAAAACTTCATTGAACCTTATTTAGCTACTCAATTTCATTCACAACTACAAAGGCTTGATACTAGATTGAAAGAATTAGCCTCTGATAGCAAAGAGTATGAATTTATAGAAAAAGTAAAAGAATTAGCATCTAATATAACAGATAAAAAAAAAACTCTAGTGATGATTTAAGACAACTTCTAATAGATTCATTTCCTTCACAAAATCTAAATCAAGTTAACTTGATTATAGATAAAGTGTATAATACTGATAATCCATTAGAATGGTATCTAGCATATAGAACCTTATATGACCAATCATCTAGTTCTTGTCTTTCTAACTTAATTGATGTGTGTTTAGTACTTCAAGGAAATAAAATATATTGGCAAGTATCAGCAGATGGTGACAATGACGCTGAAGCAAAATTAGAAGACAACAGAAATACCTTCGTTGCCACCGTTCTTGAAGCCAAAGGTTACTTTATTAAGGATCAAACAAGATGGAGTAGATCAAATACGGGTAAAGCACCAGGAGAAATAGACATTTTTATTCGAGATAAAAATAAACGTCCTTTAAGTATTATAGAAGCGCTTAATTTAGATTCTTTAAAAGAAGATTACCTTAAATTACATATTGACAAACTGTTTAAATATGATACAACAGGACTTGAACATAACTTCATTCTTGTTTACGTAACAGCGAAAAAATTTGATTCCTTCTCTACAAATTACCTAAATTTTATAGAAAAGCACATTTATAAATATTCTCTTATGTCTGTACAAGAAGAAAATTATGAATATACAGATATAAAAGTTTTTAAAGCCACTCATTTAAGAAATGGAAAAGAGATAGTTCTATATCATATCCTACTAAACCTTTACCATTAATATCTCATATTTAATCTTTCTGAGAGAATATTCTAGAAGCAAGACTAAGAAAGTATAAATGCTGAGTATCTATCCGAGCGAGGATATGTATTTGCTCGGATGGATACTTTTCTCATGGTCTTGTCCTTAACTAATTCATGATCTTTATTTCGATAAAGGTGTTTAAAATATTCATATAAAAGATTTATGCAAGCATGATCCGTTTACTATTTACTTGTTTTTTATTATGTGCTTGTACTCAAAGGCAGTCTGATCAATATACAGAGAACAATCAGATTGTTGACACCATGGAAAACCAAGTAGAAATAGATACAGTTACAGTGCCTATTAGAAAGATAGAAAGATTAGACAATGCAATCATTGATTCACTCATCCAGATTAACCAATCTAAAATATTAATAGCAAATTTTTGGGATGGGATGTCACAGGAACAGTTTGTCACTATAGGTGAAAAGGATCAGCTTAACCCTATCTATGGTAATGCTCCTGAATATATATCTTTTACCTATGAAATTGATAATAACAGATTTGACGGAGTAGGGATATTTGATGAAAAATTGCGATTAGTAGAAATAAAATTATCTATAATGAATCGTAATCAAAACGAAGATAAAATTAGTATGGCGAATATTGATAATATAATTAGACTTTTGACTCAAAAATATGGGAAATCAATTAAAACTGAAAATCATATAATACGTTACTCACTTACTCATCTTTGGAAATCGAAGAAGAAGAAAATTATACTTACAGAAGATCACTCCCTATCAATGAAAAATGATACAAGAAATGGTAGCAAGATTTTTATGGTATCAATATCTTATACAGGTGAATTGGCAGAACATCAAGCAAAAAGAGCAAAAAACGAACAGGATAAAAAGATACCAGAAATATTAAAAAAGCTTTAGTATTTCTGGTATGGTTCTTTCTTCATCCAGAAATACAGATCTAATTATCCACTATACTATATTCGCAAATTAAGGACACATATAAAGTTTGAGTAGATTTTCAGGAAATTAATGAGACTACAGTAGTGCATATCCGCATCGAGTTGAGCAATCCCATCCTAAGTATTGTAAATATACTCGACCAGATGCAACGGATACCTATTTTCATGGGCTTCAATAATTGTTTCCTGAAGCTACATAGGGGAAAAAATCTACTTTCGGGATGATTCGCGTTCTTCCGTGATAAAGATTAATAATAGGTGAAGAGATTTGATAATACTATAATTGAAAATAGCTTTCATTAATGAAGGCTATTTTCAATTATAGTATTAGACTTACAAAAGGACTATAGTAAAAAAATATGAATTAATACAGCTAGAACAATATAGAATACAACTAAAGTTATAAAAGCGATTTTATGTTTTACCTGAATATCCGAATCCCTATATAGCAAAGAGAATTTTTTAGAAGAGAGTAGAACTGCGATATAAATTAATATGACCAGTGTGACACCTAAAAAGCCCAATAGGGTATAGAGTCGAACATAACTAGCATATACTTCATAAGCCGCCCCACCTTGATAGCCTTGATAATCCGAGCTAGCTGTATCATACCCCGGATCAGGAATACTATTAATAACTGGTGGATTAAGATATGAATTTGCAGTTTCCAGGATATTATTAAGGATAAATGCGCTTACGATCCAAATTATACCAATCCCAGCATAAAATAAGTTTCGGTTGATTATATGTTTGAGATAAAAAAAGATTTCTTTTATAAATTCTCTTATAATATCATGTATTGGACTATCTGTGATGTGTATCTGTTCAGATCTAATTTTCAAGACATGTAATAACATTTGAACTCCAACAACTATCAAGAAGCTTCCAAATAATTCTCCGATTGCTCCTCCTTGTAAGAGTAGACCTATTGATATTAATAACATAATTAATCCACTAATTATGAATATTAACTGTGTTTTAAAAAGTTTTTTCCAAGATGAAGAAAATAGGTTGCCGAGATCATAATAAGCCATAGTTCTTAACATAAGCCTACGAGGTGGATTATAATCATTTAAATTCCAACTTGTGATTTCAATGTTCTGTAATTTTAGAGCATTATTTTTAATTTTATTACCTATGAGTTCAGATCTAATTTTCAAGACATGTAATAACATTTGAACTCCAACAACTATCAAGAAGCTTCCAAATAATTCTCCGATTGCTCCTCCTTGTAAGAGTAGACCTATTGATATTAATAACATGCATATTCCGCTGATAACGAAAATTTTATTACTTATTTCTTTGTGGATGATCATTTTAAGCCTTGTGTTAATATTAGTTTGAAGCTACTTTGTCTTTTTTAATGCCTTCATCAATCTCATATTCCTCATCAATAATTTCTGAATCTTCAGCCTCAACCCCCTGAGATTTGAGATATAGTTTATATATACTCAATAACTGTTTAAGGAGAGGATATAATTTTCCTACTTGGCCTAATATAGAAATTATACTTTGTCCACTTATCAATGCTAAACCAGTTCCTATAGGAGCATATGGATGATCTTCGAAATAAGGTGGGAGACTTAATAAAGATGGGATATATAATTCTATTGCACCAAAACAGATTAAAGAAATACTAAGTAATCCGTTCATTATGAAGTATATCCATCTTCTGATTTCTTCTCTTAAAAGATCATTAGAGTTTTTAAGTCCTATTTTCTTGGCGTTCATTATCATAATAAGTTAAGCATCCCTACTTTTCTGTAATTTCTATCTCTGGATAGTCTAGCGCAATACCTCATTCGAGGTATTTTATAGGAAACCTGTAGTTCACTATTAAGGAATTACAGGTTTCCTTCTATCTGAAAATTAATTGTAGGTTATAAATGCTAATTATATTCTAACTATTATCTACATTGCCACTTATCTTTTGTTTTACATTAATTATAAATCCAATGAAGGCAAAAGCTATTTCTCGCATTGAAAGGTTAGATATTCTACCTGCCAATGCTTACAAGATAATTCAGGTGTGCAAGCCCACATCTGATTATCAGGTCAAATTGCCACTCTATCAGTCAAGTCTACACAGCCGGATTTCCTTCACCCGCTGATGATCATCTTGATAGTCATTTGGATTTGAATGAAATGTTGATCCAAAACACACATTCAACATTTTATTGTAGAGTCTCTGGAAATTCAATGAAAGATTGCGGGATCTTTGATAATGCAATTATCATTGTAGACCGGTCAAAAAAGTTTAAGGATGGAAGTATAGTACTTGCGGTTTTGGATAATGAGTTTACATGTAAGAGACTCAAAATTGAAAATCGAAAAGTCTATCTAAGTCCGGAAAACTCAGATTTTAAAGAAATTCTTATCACTGAAGATATGAGTTTCAAAGTTTGGGGAGTAGTGACATCAGCAATTAATAATTTTTCTTAACACTGGCTTGAGTGGAAAGATAAAGGCATTCTCAGCTGCTTTTTAAATAGGTCATAGGCTGCTACTATAAATTTAAAAGTGATTGTTTTCTTTAATTGATGGCAATAATTTTTACGTCTCGTGTGAACGTGTATTTAATCCTTTACTAGAAGGACAACCTGTTATTGTATTAAGTAACAATGATAGCTCAGTAATCGCCAGGTCAAATGAGGCGAAAGATCTAGGTGTACAGATGGGAGTTCCTTACTTCCAGATAAAATCTTTTTTAGAAGAGCATAATGTAAAAACACTCTCCAGCAATTATGCTCTCTACGGGGATATGTCGCAAAGGATGATGAATATACTATCAACCTTCAGCGATGAAATTGAAATATATTCTATCGATGAATGTTTTTTATCTCTCAATGGATTTGAGAGATGGGATTTATTGGAATATGGTAAAGAAATTCGTCAAACCGTTCTGCAGGATTTAGGTATTCCAACTTGTGTTGGAATTGGTCCAACAAAAACCCTAAGCAAAGTTGCCAATCACCTAGCTAAAAAGATGTCTCGTAAAGATAAAACTGCATCCGGTGTATTGCTCCTGGATACAGAAGAGAAATGGAAAGAAGCTTTGAAACAGACAAAGGTTGAAGATGTGTGGGGTATAGGTAGGCAGTACGCTAAAAAACTGCATTCTTACCAGATTACACATGCTTTTGATTTGGCACGAGTCCGCAGAGCCTGGGCAAAAAAACATCTTGGCGGTATTGTTGGTGAAAGGATCATTGAAGAACTAAACGGGACTTCTTGTATTGAGATGGAACTTGTACCACGCCCAAAGCAATCTATTTGCGTGAGTCGTAGTTTTGGTAAAATTGTGACTGAACTAGGGGAACTTTCAGAGGCAGTCAGTACCTATGCCAGTAAAGCAGCCGAAAAACTACGGACGGAAGAAACTGTTGCGGCTGTACTTTCTATTTTTATCCAATCTTCTCAACACAAAACTAATCCATTCAATGCCGGTATTACTATCACCCTGCCTTCTCCTTCATCTGATAGTAGAATTTTAGCACATTATGCCTTAGAAGGTTTGAGGAAGATCTTTAAGGAAGGAATAGAGTATAAAAAAGCTGGTATAGTATTGAATGGGATTGTATCTGCTAAATATCAACAAACTCAACTATTTGAAGAACGCCCATCAAACCCTGCCTTAATGAAAGTAATAGACAAGATTAACAAACGATGGGGGCAAGGAAGTGTGTTTTTAGCAAGTAATGGTACTACCCAAGAGTGGCAAATGTTATCAACTATGCGAAGCAAACGATTTACTACTCGTTGGAAAGAATTACCTGTAGTAAATTGTAAGTAGGATTCCTATCTTATAATGCAATTATAAATTGAAATGTTCTAATATTTCATCTATTTTTTGTTTTAGTCTAGTTTTACGATCTACCCCTTTCTTTTCTTTATCTTTATACATAGGATACATAGTTATAACATTCATCCATTTGTCGAGATTACTCTTTAATTGTTCACCATAGATTTGTATTTCTCTATAGCCAGAACCTTTTCCCTTAAATGGAAATAATATATTGTATTTGAAATATGTGGCATCCAATTTAGGATTATCATTTTGTATTAAATCAATAAAAGAGCCAAAAACTAACCATGAACTTGGATCTGGTCGACTATGTTCTATAGATAAATCAGTTTGTATATAATCCCAGTTTATCCAATCAAGATAATCATTATTCATCTTATAAGCTTCTGTGAAATCTTTTAACTTATATTGTCGATTATAGCTTTGATTATCGAGGCTATAATAATTTTTTAATGGAATAGAATCTAAAAAATTCAATACACTACCTTCTGTAATTTGATCTTTGCTATATAGGAATAGTATCCAAAATTTTATACCTATAATGATATGAAATCGATATTGAGTAAGCAGATTATAGTCAATCTTACCACTATATCTTATTAGTTCATCTACCACATACCTGAATGTAAGCACATCTTTGTTTCTTACTGTATAATATAATAGCCGATTCAACTCACAAATGCCAGAATAAATAAAATTATCTAATAAGGCTTTTTTATCATGTTTTTCAAGATTGTAAGAAATAATGTTATTTAAAGTAGATATTGGACGTTGTGAACACAGTTTATATAAATCTAAGTATCTTGTACTATTCTTATTTAGATTATACGCATGTTCATAAGCAAAGGAAGGAAAATATATATATTGATCAAAGTGAGTAATTGATTGATATTGTATACTTAGTTTCCAAAAATTTTCTACAAAATTGAGTAGTGATTTAAATATCTCTGTATCATTTCTTTCTATTGCTTTAATACATGCATCAAAAATTTCTCTATCAATTCTATTTGTAGTATTCATAATTACTTATGTTTCAATTCTAGTTCTATTAGTTCGAGTTGTATAGCAAGTATTTGATCAAGAATCTTACTATTACTTGTATTTGCAGCTTCATTCAACTTATATACGTAATAGCTTCTTAGTATACTTTCTTCCTTTTCTCTTTTTTGTGATAATCGTATACAAGAATTTAGCCTCTCACGATCTTCTGGCAAAAGAGTTTGCCCCAAAATGTATTGAGTATTTTTAGTAAATTCTTTATCAATAAATAAAGGTTCATAAGACCTTCTAGTATTAGATTCTTGTCTTTTTATAAATTCTTTTATTTTGCCAATATTTATATCACAAATTATTGTTTCTGCTGTTTCATTGATATTTGAATTACTTATAGATTGGGACAATTCAACTAACCAACATGATTCAAGTGATGCCTTAAATATCTGTCTGCTATATTTATTTACCAACTCATTTCTCAGTGTGTCTTTTGTCTCCACTAATAATTCTTCTTTGAGAAATGAATGGATTTTTGTTGAATTAGTAAAGTCTATAATAGCCTTGAATAAGTAACCAATGAATATTGGGATACATATAACTAAACATGTTCCTGTTAATACCAAACGTATGAAAAGACCTTCTGATAGAAAATCTCTCAAGGTTGAAATAATCAATAAGTAAATAAGTGTTGTAAGTATATAGAAAATAATCGGGTAGAATCCAGATCTCTTAAAAAGGATTTTATAAGCAAAAGGTTCTTTAACTGCGATATTCCCCAATAAGAATCCTATTACAGCTAACGTCATACTAATAATAGTTGCAACGTTTGATATGCGTTGATCAATTAATAATTTGGCTGTTCCTATTGTTAAAAAAGTTGAGATATCAATATCAATAAGAGCTAAAAAAAAGAGCATTACAACAACTGAAAGAACGGTTAACAAACCATTCTTTACATCACAAATATATGTCCATACCCTAATACTTTTTTTGATGTATAAATCATTATGTTTTATTATGATTACATCATTTGTACTATTATATAACCATTCTTTTTTGGTTACAAAATATGTTAATTCAAAATAGATAAAGTTTATTAAGCTAAATATTTTCATATATATCTTCTTTGATTCTTACAAGATAAATATAATCTAAGTATTTTTTATAATCACACCTGACCGAAAAACGCTCGTTTTTCGGTCAGGTGTGCTGGCCACTAAATTGATAGGAAAAAAGGCTATTTTCATCCACTTTTTTAAGTACCTTTTTCGGTCACTTATTTATATGTTTACTTTTAGTATCTATTCCACCTTTATAAAAAATCAACCTATGAAAAAAATATTTTTAGTACTCATGATATGCTTAGGTCTATCTACTTTTGGCTTCACTCAGAATCAGAGCGGATCAACAGGTCAAAGCCCGAAGGAAGGTTCTTGGGATATCCCTTTGTCTACTATACTACTTGTGGGTGCTTCTATATTCGCAACATTTGTAACTGCCTATAATACGAGCAAACAAATAGCGTCAAGTGAGAAAAACTTAAAATCTCAATTAGAGGCAGGGGCGACCAATCTCAAAGAACAGTTAAAGGTCACGACTGAAAATTTATATCACCAGATAGAATCCAATAGATCTGCGGAAGATAAAAAAAGATATTTTGAGAATATCAAAACGCAAAAACAAGAATTGAAAACGTTATTTAGCAAATTCTTTACTATGGGGTTTGAGCTTAATAATAGCTTTTATGGTATTAAAGATAAATATGATAAGAAAGATATAGAGTTTTTGAACTCTGCTGATTTGGTAGATGCTTCTTTAGAAGATTATACTAACTATACTTATCGATCACATATTCAAAAGTATCATGAAGATTTAACTAATCTATCTTATACTATCCGACTTACTCTAAATACAACTGCTGAGCAATTAGAGATACAAAAAGTTTTTGATACATACATGAAGCTAATATCTGGAAAGCCTGATCTCCCAGCAACAAGTAAAGAAACTATTGATAATACTTTTGCTGATCTTTTTAACAAAGTCAAAGGTGCTGTCGATGGAAATGAAGAAAAGTATCCAAAGGTATAAACCAAATTTTATTTTTTCCATGGGGAGAGAATTTCGCTTGACCGGATGTGCTCCGGTTCGGGTCTACTCCCTACAGGTAGGCATTTTTAGCAGATGCCCACCAAATCAAATTCTAATTTTATCCTAATTTCTATATTGGTAAAGCTTCAGAACAATACCAGGTTCTTTTTATAACCAGGTGTCAACTCTATTATTAGGGATGGTTAACTATTGAGTTTCGTAATCCTAAGAAAAAAAGTCAGACAGGTATATCTAGTTTTGTAACTAAATATCGATGAGAAAAATAATTTAAGAGATGCAGATGTTGGGCAAATTGTTGGGCAAGAAAAAAGGGCTACGACTTTTTCAAATCGTAACCCTTTGATTATTAGGTGGGCCAGCCTGGGCTCGAACCAGGGACCACCTGATTATGAGTCAGGTGCCTTTGTATAATACTTTCAATTTTTCTATGCGTTCCAAACATTGTTTTGTTAGCTCACTTATTAGTTTAGCGCTATTAATGGTTCTTGTTCTTTGAGTATTTTTTTACTTCTAAATCTATTTCTGCTGTTGTTTTCTTTTTCCCTTCTAACATCCAAGTTTGTAGCTCTTGTTTTGAGAAATACAATTTCTTACCCTTTTTGAAAAAAGGAATCTGTCGTTTTGAGGTCAGCTCATAAATTGTTGCTTTTGCTAAACTGACAAATTGAGATGCTTTATCAATTGTTAAGATCTCATTTGGTTCGGGTTGTGAAGAGTGAACCTGATTAGATTCTTCTTGAAGTACTAATCGCATTTCTTCTCTAATCAATTCCCTTATTTGTGAAAGCGGAATAGGAAATAGAATGATATTTTCCATTGTGGCAGAGATTAGTTTTGCCACAAAAAAATCGAATAAATAAGTAAGATAAACACAACCTGAACCCAACTTGGGTTGGATTTTTTTGTTTTTCTTATTATTTATTGATAGAGTAAAATCACTTGAGGGACAGTTTAGGGAATTTAGCAACTTCTTCCACTTTCTTTTTATCTACAATCTTAGCATATACCATTGTCATGTCAATTTTTGAATGTACCAACATTTCTTTCATAGTATACAAGTCAATACCATTACTTATACCAATTGTTGCAAAGGTATGTCGCCCTGCATGAAAGTGTAGATTTTGTTTGATACCAGCTTTCGTTCCCCAACGAGTCAAGTGCTTGCGTAAGGTACTTTTATTGATAGTTAGTTTGTAGAATACAAGATCGTTGTTATGTTCTTTTTCTAGCGAGTTGAGAATTTCTTTGGCGTTTTCAGTGAGAGGGAGGATGGCTATCTTTTCGGAAGTCTTTGCTGGACGTAAATAAATTCGATTATCTCGAATATCTGACCATTTGAGTAATCGAATATCTGAGATGCGTAAGCCAGTAAAACAGGAGAATAGAAATGCTTCCCGGATATGATAGCCGAACTTAGTTGGAGTTTGGATAAGGAGTTTCAATTCATCTATGTCTAATGTAGTACGCTCAACATCCTGGAGTTTGGGAAGCGTTACTTTCTGCATAGGGTTTATTAGCAAAAAACCTTTATCAATAGCAATGTTCAGAAATAATTTCAACGCTTGTAGATAGGATCGTGCTGTATTTTGACTTACGTTTTTGAGTAAATAACTCTTAAAATCCTCACACCAATCACGGGTAATCTCAGCAAATGTTGGTTGCTTATCTTTTAAGAAGACTTTAGTATGTTTCAGAAGGGCAAGATTGTAATCTACATTCGTAGTTTTTCGTTTTACTTCCCTTGTTAGAAAGGTAAGGTAGTCTGCTTGTGAGTCAGCTTTCTTTTCTATAAGGCCATAATTGCCGTTTAGGAACTCTAGTTCTTTTTTAGCTTTTATCCCTTCTGCATATAAGACAGATTCTTTATCTGCGTCTTTAAGACGTTTTTTTACACTATAGTCTTCGGATACATAAATTTTTAGAAATTCATATTCTCGTTTCATTTTACCTGTAGCATCCTGAACATAGATGTCAAGGTAGATGGAGTACTTTCCATTTTTGAGAGGTTTATAACGGATCGTAATCATAAGACTAAGGATTAAGATGTCTTTGTTCTATTCCTCCGAGTAACAAGGGAGTAACAAAAGTAACAAAAATAACCCGAAAAAAGCAAAAATAACCCCAAAAGCTCTAAAATGAAAAACCGCTCAAAACTAGGTTTTAAGCGGTTTTGTTCGATATTTTCAGTCGGGATGACTGGATTCGAACCAGCGACCCCTTGCACCCCATGCAAGTACGCTACCAGGCTGCGCTACATCCCGAATTGAATATCCGTTAAATAACGGGTTATTCCTCTCTTTTTTTATTTTTGGCTCTTTTCGAAAGCGGGGGTGCAATATTATGGAAAATATCAGATACTCTCTAAATTTTTTTAGAAGTTTTTGTTTTATCTGTCAAAAAATGAGAATAAACTATTTGTCCTTCCGGATCATAGATTGATAGTTTTTGTACAGCTCCTGAAACTTATTGTATGTCTGATGCAAAGTAGACAAGCTTTGTTTCTGTCTTTGAATCTTGTTTTGGAAAATCTCACGTCTTTGCAGGCTTATATGAAACTTTTCTTCTCCCTGTACTTTAAGGGCAATCAGGTGGCTGATGATATTACTGTGAACAGGAAAGTCTACACCGCTTTCTACTGCAAGTTGTTGTGCTTCCTGTAACATGTTTTCTTCTTGGAGCAAAGAGGCTGCTAATTGGGAGGTGGATGTGAATAACATGGTAGTAATGGTTATATATGACAGATAAATTACAGATGTAAGTTTTTTTATATATATCCGCTGAAATTGACAAAAGTGACCGCCGAAATTCTCTTTTTTTATAGAAAATCGCATTTTTATAAAATCAGATGATGACAGAAAAGGTGTAGAATTGAATAAATTGAGGAAAGGAGAAATGAAATAAAAGATCGTTCTGTAGCCAATTGCCTTTTATTCAGTGAAGTTGTAGTTACATAATGTTGGTATCTTGGTCAATAACACATATTTCAGAGTCTGAATATATTTTTTTAAAAGTACTGGTATTTGTTTTCCCAAAATCTTGGTCCTTGCCCTTTTCCCTTTTTTGTTTTTTCCTTCCTACCTTTGATGTAGTCTATTGTAGTGTTTACAGATTTATTGAGAATACATGGCTATAATCCATGACATTTTAAAGCAGTATTGGGGATATGATGCTTTTAGACCACTTCAGGAGAATATAATTCAATCTGTCCTGAATAAAAAAGATACCCTGGCTTTGCTGCCTACAGGAGGAGGGAAATCTATTTGTTTTCAAGTGCCAGCGATGGTAATGGAGGGGGTTTGCATTGTGATATCACCACTGATCGCTTTGATGAAAGATCAGGTGGAAAATCTGAAGAAAAGAGGTATAGAAGCTGCTGCCATCTACTCGGGCATGACCCGGCGTATGATTGATATTACATTGGATAATTGTCGGTTTGGTTCTGTAAAGTTCCTATATGTTTCTCCGGAACGTATTCGTACAGAAATATTTATAGAACGTTTCCGGCAAATGAAAGTATGTATGATTGCTGTGGATGAAGCCCATTGTATCTCACAATGGGGCTATGATTTCCGTCCTCCTTATCTGCAAATTGCCAAACTACGTGAGTTGGTGCCTGCTGTTCCTATCATTGCATTAACAGCAACTGCAACAGAGGAAGTACGAAAAGATATTATTGAAAAGCTGATTTTACGCGAGGCCTCTATATTTGCTGGTAGTTTTGCCAGAGAGAACTTATCCTATTCTGTTTTTTCACTGGAAGATAAAGAACGAAAAATGGTTGATATACTACAGAAAGTACCTGGTTCCTCTGTAGTATATGTACGTAGCCGCAAACGGACACAGGATTTGGCAAACTGGCTGAGCCGGCAAGGGATCAGAGCTGACTATTATCATGCAGGATTAACAAATGAAGAACGTGCTGCTAAACAGGACAACTGGATTAAAAGTCGGACAAGGGTCATGGTTGCCACCAATGCCTTCGGAATGGGGATTGACAAGCCAGATGTGCGAACTGTTATTCATATAGATATACCTGCTAACTTGGAAAGCTACTATCAGGAAGCGGGCCGGGCTGGCAGAGATGGAAAGAAAGCCTATGCTGTGGCACTATATAATGATATGGATCTGGAGAATATGAAGACTGCCCTGGAACAGAACTATCCATCAATAGATATGTTAAGACAGGTGTATCAGGCAATAGCGAATTATTTTCAGGTGGCAACAGGTGGAGGGTATCTGGCTAGTTATGATTTTGATTTTGAAGACTTTTGTAAAACATATCAATTGCCAGCACAGGAAACGTTTTATGCGATAAAGCGCCTGGAAGAGGAGGGATTCGTTCAACTGACGGAGGCTTTTAACAATCCTTCAAAAATTCTGTTTACTATAGACAAAAAGGGACTTTATGAATTTCAGGTAGCCAACGGTATGTATGATCCGCTGATCAAGACAATACTGCGAATGTATGGAGGAGATATTTTTAATAATTTTACAATGATCTCTGAAAAAAAACTTGCCGATTACCTGCAGACAGACTCAGCAACCATTGAGAGATTACTGTTGTATCTGCATCAGTCGAATGTGCTGATTTATGAGAAACAGAAAAATAAACCGCAGCTTATTTTTACTACTGTTCGGCATGAGGCTGCCAGGCTTCCTTTGGATGTGAAGCAACTAATATGGCGTAAAAACAGAGATGAAGAAAAACTTCTGGCAGCTATTCGCTATGTCAGTGAAAACAGAAGATGCCGAACCTTACAATTATTGGAGTATTTTGGGGAATATATAGATACAGAGTGTGGCATTTGTGATGTTTGTTCACAAAAACGAAAAAGCGAAAAGCCTGCTAAGACACAACAGTACAGAGTGCAGATACAGCAATTACTGAATAGTAATGCAATGCCTGTTTCCGAACTGATTCGTACTCTGGCTGTTTCAAATGAGAATGAAGTATTGGAAGTACTACAGGAGATGATAGAAATGAATGAGATACAATTGATGGATAATAACTACATAAGAAAGTTATAATATCCGAAATTGATGAGTAAAGTGCTCATAAGTAAGTAGGCATAGTTACTGTATATAATATATGTATCATTTTTCAAAAGAAACTGGATTAGATAAAATATCTGATTGATTCATCATCATATATTGATAATGAATTATGATCCAATTTGTTTTTCGAAATATATCCAGTATTTTCACCCATCACGAAATAAGGAAGCATTGTCACGATCCGTTACTATAGCAGAAAACGAACTGATAGTCATGCTAAAACAGCATGATCGTAAAGGGTTTGAGTATTTGTATGATAAATACTCGGGAGCCTTATACGGGGTCGTATTACGAATTGTTAAATCAGAAGAAATTGCAGAAGATGTAGTACAGGAAGCTTTTGTTAAAATATGGAGAAATGTTTCTTCCTATGAAAAGACAAAAGGTACTTTGTTTACATGGATATTAAATATTGCCAGAAATACGGCTATTGATAAGGTGCGTTCTCAGGATTTTAAGCAGAACTCCAAAATCCAGGATGTAGACCAAAACGTAAGTATGGTAGATAAGCAGGCTAATGTTAATCAGGAAATAGACCATATCGGTCTGGAGAAGTATGTACTTCAGCTAAAGCCTGAACATCGTCTGATTATCGAATATCTGTATTTTAAAGGATATACACAAAGCGAAGTTGCTACAGAACTGAACATGCCATTAGGTACGGTTAAAACACGTGTAAAGATGGCAATTAGTCACCTGAGGGAGCTTATTGATGAGAAGATAGACTTCCCATAGCTTCTTTTACATGAATACAGTTAAACTACAGTACAGTATTGTCACTCAGGATTGTTTTATAAAGAGAAATCATCGGTTACTTGTTATTGTTAAATTAAATTAAATTGGACCTTCAGACTTACATATCGTCTGGTATACTTGAAAGTTATGTACTAGGCCTGACTTCTCCGGAAGAGAATCAGGAAATAGAGGCATTGGCTGATGAGCACGAGATTATCCGGCAGGAGATTGCATCTATACGTGGTGCCTTAGAGGTTTATGCTTCTCAGTTTACACAAACACCTCCTCATTCTTTGAAAGATAAAGTGATGAATAGACTGGATGCTCTGGAAGCAGAAGAAGATGATTCCAAAGCATCTCTAGCCAGTCCGTTTCTTAGTATAGAAAAGACAGAGAAGGAAGATAAAGAGGCATTTATTTCTGAAGATGTGATTGCATATGCAGAAAATATCCAGAAACAGAATCGATATAGCTATTGGACTGCTGCAGCAAGTATTCTGCTTGGTTTTAGCATTCTGGGTAATATATATTTATTCTCTCAATGGAAGCAAACTGAAACTCAGCTGGCTCAGGTAACAACCGAACGGACTGAATTGGCTCAGCACAATCAAGAGCTTGAACAAAAAATGAAGCCAGCCATGATGACGGCTTCTGTTGTGAGTAATCCCGACTATAAGGTGGTGAATCTGCAGACAACAGATCCTAAAATGAATGCTGAGGTAATTCTGTACTGGCATCCTGAAAAAGGTAATCTGTACATTGCAGCCAATAAACTGCCGCCTTTGCCTAAAGGAAAGAAATATCAGTTGTGGGCAATTGTAGGAGATAAAAAACTGGATGCTGGCATGTTTGCACCTACTCAGGAAAAAGGACTGTTTACAATGAAATCTATTCCATTGCAGGCACAGGCTTTTGCTATTACATTGGAGGATGAGCAGGGAAGCCCTGAACCTACAACAACTCCGTATGTGGTAGGAAAAGTATAAGAATTGAATTCCACCAAAAAGAAACGGGCACGAAGATTGACTTTCTTCATGCCCGTTTTTTGATAAGGTGCTTGGTTAATTAATTTCTTCTACACGTTTCTTATATCCTAACAACTCGAAGAGAGTTTCCCAATAATAGGTTACATTCGGATTATTTTCTTTTGAGGTACTGGTAGGTTCAAATGGCAATACAAAATGTATAGTAATTTTGTCATACGGGATAGAGCCATACTCTTTTTTCAGTACCTCTGCATCTGTTTTTGCCCAGTCTGTCGCCTGCTCACGGGTTTGTGGCGGAGTAGTATGAAAATCACGGCGGTTGGCCCCTTTGGCACTTTCGATCATATCACTCAGATAATACACATTTACAATAGATGATGTATCTGCAATCCGTTTGATTACCTCTAATGTACCCCAGATATCTGTTTGCTGATTTGTTGCAGTAGCGTTTTCTGTAAGTAAGTGTTTAAGTGCCTGATTCTGAAACTCGGTTCTTTCTTTACGTAAGGTAAGTTCAAAGTCATTGACAATAGCTTCTTTATCAGTAGGATTCATGTCTGTAGTGTCTTCACTTACAGCTGCCTGACTGGTTCCACTGAATGCTTCTGCTTTGATTGTATTCTCATGTATATAGTAGATGTCCAACCGGTCACCTTTACTTCTGATATTAGTGGCTACCAGGTTTTTGAGTGTCCGATTGTACTTTTGAAGTGCAAATTCTGTAAATCCGCCACCCGCACTTGTTGATTTATCCAGAAAGACAATACTTTGAATAGGTTTGGGTGGAGCCGCTTTTTTGTCAGAATCTCCTCCACAGGCTGTAAGCAGAATAAGCCCTGCTACAGGAATGCTTTTAGTCAAAAAATTCATATTCATTATATGTGCAGAAATTTTACTGAATTAGATATAAAGAAATAAATATATCGCTGCCTATAGAGACAGCGATAGTATATAAAAGATAGTTAATCTATGAATGAACGGCCTGTCCATTGGCGTTTACAATATCAACATGGCCATTAGGACGTTGTTCGGTGCGTTGTTCTACTTTACCCCGTACATATCCATCATTGTATTGAGAAACTCTTCTCTCTACATCGTATAAACCTTGCTGGTCTGTAAGATCACGAATCTCAGCACGAATCGTCTTAATTTCAGATTGCAGCTCTTCAGGTTTAGAAAACATAGCCAGATGATTTTCACTGATAGCTTTCTGTGCTTTCTCCTGAGATAGTTGTGTTTCTACTTTCTCAAGTTGTTTCTGAGTACGTTTTTCCAGGCGTTTCATTTGCCCAATACGGATAGGAATCTGTACCCAGCGTTTCCAGTACGTTTGTACAATAGGTGTGCCTACACCCAGACAAACCGCTCCTGATACCGCAAATAGGATACCTGTGAGTACAAAAGACCACGCTCCCCAGGGATCATTCAACAATTCCTCATTTAATTGGATACGTTGTCTGCGCAAGCTGTCAAGTTTAGCTATCAGAGTAGGGCTATTGGTTCCGGCACCACTTTGCAGATACGTAGCTTCGTTGTTTAAAAATGCTTTCATTTTGTCTACACGAAACGCATCATATCGGTAAAGCCCAAGAACTGCCATAGTAGTTAAAGCAAAAAACAGCAATACCATCTTAAAGTAGATATATCGTTTATATTTGCCTTCCTGATAGTAATGTTCGATCAGCCGTTCGTAGGCTGGTTTGAGCAACAGTGATAAGGCTGCAAGACCACCTGCAAAGCTCCATGCTTCAAAGCCCTTAAATCCAAAGGCATAGGCTACAATATCTTTAGAGATAATCAGATCACCTGTAATGAACAGCAAGCCGGCAAGTACATAAAACAAGCCTATCAGGAAAGGATTATCATTACGTGTATTTTTGCGAAGTTCACGTAATTGTTCTTTTTCTATGCCTGCTTTGTTCGCTGTATCTCTAAGACGATCTGCCTGTTGCTCTTTCAATGGTATCTGATGTGTATGTTGCTGGGATTTCTCAATCCACTGAGCTGATTCTTTTTGAGCTTCCTGCAACTCCGTCTCCAGTCTGGCTAATTCACTTTTCCGGTTCTGAAGTTTTTCAATAGACTGATTATATAATACCTGACTGGACAGAAAACTTTCGTAGTGTTTCTTTTCCAGATCCAGCTTCCCATTGTCAAGTCCATGGGAAAACTCATTGTTGGTTTCGTCTGCGTTCTGTAAGGATGATTGTGAAGACATCTCGAGGTTATTTATGTGATATTCGTTTTGCTAGAATTATAGTATAATTATAGTGACTTCAATGCTCAGTATATCTATGCACTCTAAGACAAAAAGCAAGCCAGAGCTTAACTTTCAGAATTGGATGCTAAAGACAAAAAGATAAAATAGCAGAAAATAATTACATTGTAGAAAATCTGGGCATTGAAGGAGATTTATGTTATAAAACGGTGCAATTTTAAAATTTATTGGTTATACGAAATAAAAAAAAATAGGTTTCCTGAATACATTTTTTATCTTATCTCTGATAATGAGTCTATTATGTAATTTTTCTCGTTTTTTGTGGGTATAATCTTACACAAATAATTTTTTTCGTAAAAGTGCAGATTTGCGTTTACTTTTTTCATAGTTTTAGTATCTATAGTTGTAAATCGGTTTAGCCGTAGCAAACCATTCATAAAGAAATAGAGAGCATACCTTACCTATCAATAGTACCAAGTATTCATCCTCAACACTTTCGCTTATGGACTTAACAACTACCATGGAAAAACTGGCACTTGAAATTGATGGCCGCTTTGTAGAGTATTCATACAAAAACACGATTATTACTGTACCATTAAACAGAGATCGTTTTCAAAGTGTAACCGGATATCTGATTGATCGTCCACAGGGTACTATGCTTGAGTTTATGTCTACAGTTTGCACACTACGCCCTGAAATTGATCACCGGGCTATGCTGGAACTGAATCAGGAGTTATACTACAGTAAGGTGATGATTCATGAAGGTTTTCTAAAAGTAGCTGCTGCTGCTTTGTTTGACCATTGCACAGAAGATTTGGTAAAAGATATGATTATGGAAGTTGCTTATGTGGCAGATGATCTGGAGATGCGTATCATTGGACATGATATTTATTAATATATTTGGAGAAGAAATATTCTATACTATAGAACTGAAAAGCCCTAACCGGGGCTTTTTTTGTTTATGAGGTACTAACTTTTTTATACGATATTTTTAGTGCAGATTTGTCGTTGATGTTTTACGAAATCAGTGAAGACAAACTAGCAGGCAATTGATAAAATATTCTGGTTCTTAACTAATGGGGAGTGTCACATTTTATCACTCAAAGGTTACTTTATCCTTTGAGAAAATACAATCCGGGCCTTTGCAGGATAAACTAACCAATTATGAATGTATTGCCTGGCAGTTTTGTTGTGATTGGTTGGCAGGCAGAGAAACGTTTACTATCCATACATCAGGTTCTACAGGTATACCCAAAGCCATAGAGCTAGACCGAAAGCAGATAGCTGCCAGTGCTCTTATGACAGGCAACACGCTGAAATTGCAATCCGGATACACTGCCCTGGTAAATCTGAATGTTCAATACATTGCTGGCATGATGATGCTGGTGAGAGGTCTGGTACTGGATTTACACCTCACTATCTTGGAACCTTCTTCTTTACCTGTTGCAGAGCTGCCTGTAGAAAGTCGATTTGATTTTCAATCATATGTACCTTTACAGATTCAGACTATCTTGGAGAAGGCTCCTGAAAAAGTAGCCATTCTGAATACTGCTAAAGCTATTATTATAGGAGGAGCACCTGTTTCATCTCTGCTGAAAGATATGCTTCAGCACCTTTCAGCACCTGTTTACCAAACCTATGGTATGACAGAAACAGTATCCCACATTGCTTTACGAGGTTTGAATGGGCCTACTCACCATGATTATTATACTGCGCTAACAGGAGTAACCTTTGAAACAGATAATCGCAATTGCCTTATCATTCATGTGCCCTCACTAAATAATGATCCCATTATAACAAACGATGTAGTAGAACTAGTATCTGATACCTCTTTTCGTTGGAAAGGCCGATATGATAATGTCATCAATTCTGGTGGGGTAAAAATTCAGGCAGAGCATGTAGAACAGGTAATGCAGGGTATTCTTGCTGATATGAATTTGCTTCAACGATTCTTTATTAAAGGGATGCCACATCCAATATTAGGTGAGTCTGTAACACTTTTTCTGGAGATAGAAGATTTATCACCTGAAAATAAGGACCTTATCTTGCAAAAAGCCAAAAAATTACTTGCCAGATATGAGGTTCCCAGACAAATAATCTGTGTAAACCAATTCGCAGAAACTCCTACTGCTAAGGTAGATAGACAGAAAACCGTCTTACCTTTTCTTTGATCTTTTTTAGGATATTCTAATTAAATTAATTTGCGTGCTCATTAGTTATGTGTCTTCTCTTTTCCGAGGATTATATATGTCAGTCTGACATATATAATCCTCGGAAATATCCCTTCTCAGAACTTCTTATAGTATTGAGTAGATTTAGAAATTTCTAATCTCAATATGCTCCTGTTCTGCCTTCATTCTACAAATTAGATAAAGATTTTATAAGGATTCTGATTTGTTTTATAAGTTGACATTTATAGTAAGACTTTGATAAATTATATTTCATAAGGATTATGTATTTTTTGTATTCTATCCTTACTGTCCATAAATAATAGTGCTGTAATACATAGATAGCAGATTTAAAGGTAAATAATCTTTTTAGTGAATAGTACTTTATCATGAAGTGTTTGTTTGTATTTTTTATTATATGACTATACCATATTTAAAAAATTAAATATTAATCCTGAAGTTTATCCGAAAAGCGGGAATAATTATATTTTTCTTATTTTTTTTTAAATTATATAGGTTTTTCTATATTTGCGTACCATACACTACGTATGCCTAGACACAATTGAAGTAAGTATCATTTTGAGAGTATACCCTGTACAGTCAAAAAGATTATTTTTCACATCAATCACCCCTTTTATTACTTGTTATGAGCACAATTATTACGTTACAAAAATTAGGTAATCTGCCTGATGCTGGATACAAATCCACTTCATTCAGATTCTCTCCTTTGAGATTTCTATGGTTTTTGATTTTATTAGTGAGTACAACTGCATATGCACAAAAGACAGTGAAAGGTAAAGTATCAGATGCCGCTGATGGTTCTTCGTTGCCAGGTGTAAGCGTATCTGTGAAAGGAACTACTACTGGAACTACAACAGATGCAGGTGGTAATTATACTTTAAATGTACCTAGTGACAATACAACTCTGGTTTTTAGCTTTGTTGGTTATGTAAGTCAGGAAATAGCACTTGGAGGCAGATCTTCTGTTAATATATCACTGGCTGCTGATGTACAAGCATTACAAGAGGTTGTGGTAATTGGTTATGGTGAACAACAGAAAAAGGATGTTACAGGTGGTGTAGTTGCTGTAACTTCAAAAGACTTTAACCAAGGGGTGATTGCTTCTCCAGAGCAATTATTGCAAGGTCGTGCTGCTGGGATTCAAATGACTCCTGCCAGTGGTGAACCTGGCGCAGGAGTAAATATTCGTATTCGGGGAACTACTTCTGTAAGATCTGGAAACAATCCTTTATATGTAATTGATGGTGTACCTGTAAGCGGAGATGCTACTACAGATGGTGGGGCTGATTATGGATCAGGAGGTGGAACTTCTAAAAACCCTTTAAATTTCTTGAATCCATCAGATATTGAAAGTATTACTGTTTTAAAGGATGCTTCTGCTGCTGCTATTTATGGTGCTCGTGGTGCTAATGGCGTTGTATTAATTACTACCAAAAAAGGAAAAAATGGACAATCTATGCTTAATTTTTCTGCTTCTGGAAGTGTAAGTGGTACACTAAAACGGTATGATTTATTAAGTGCAAGTGAATTTCCAGATGCTTTAACCCGATCAGGTAATACTATAAATAATATCAATGTAAGAAATGGAAATACGGACTGGCAAAAAGAAATATTTCGTTCATCTTTTTCACAGAACTATAACCTGAACTATGGTGGTGGCAATGAGACCACGACTTATTATATGTCGTTAGGCTATTCAGATCAGCAGGGTATTATTAAAAATACAGCAATGACCCGTCTAACTGGACGTGTAAATGCCAGCCATAAGATGTTGAATGATAAGCTTAGAGTTGATTTACAATTAACTACTTCAGGTATAAAAGATCAATATGCTCCCATCGGAAATAATGCAGGCTATCAAGGAAGTTTGCTTGGGGCAGCCCTTCAGGCAAACCCTACATATCCAATTTATGATGAACAAGGACGTTATTTCACTCCTGGTAATTATGATGTAGCAGGACATCCACAAGGAGATTTCCGAAATCCAGTGGCAATGTTAAATATGATTCATGATAATAGCAATACTAACCGGACGCTAGGTAACATCAGCGCAACCTATCGTCTGATAAAAGGGCTTTCTTATAAAATTAATTTTGGTATTGATAATTCAAGTTCAGAAAGAGCTCAGAAAGTAGATCCTTATTTGACAGGATATAACTCAAATCAGGTAAATAATATAAATGTCTTTACCGGATTCAATAACATTCAGAACAGAACTACTACTTCCCGATTGGTTGAACATACCTTAAGTTATAATGAGAAGGTCGGTATTGGACAATTAGATGCAGTAGCAGGTTTTTCTTATCAGAAGTTTGAGAATAAAGGTCATTATATACAATCTGGTTATTTTCTGGATTCAACAGGCACAATTGACAATATAGGATATGTAAACAACAAGGATTATAAAGCATTCTTTGCTGGTGAAGACAAAAATGTTTTTGAGCTACAATCTTATTTTGGCCGAGTGAATTATAATATTAAGGACAAGTACATGTTGACGGCTACTGTTAGGATAGATGGATCATCTAAGTTTGGTAGTAATAATAAATATGGTACTTTCCCTTCTTTGGGGGCTGCGTGGCGCTTATCCAACGAAAGTTTTATTCCTCAGGGAATATTTGATGACTTGAAGTTGAGAGGTAGTTGGGGTATAACTGGTAACCAGGAATTTCCTGCAAACCTGACTAAAGCAACACGTAATGTTAATCCTAATAATGCTACATCAGATGCTGATAACGCGGCTAATGATAATCTGAAATGGGAGCAAACCCGTCAGTGGGCAGTTGGTTTAGACTTTGCTTTTCTTTCTGGTCGTTTAACTGGTTCCGTTGATTATTTCAATAAGAATACCAAAGATCTTCTCTTCCGTGATCTAAATGATAATCCTGTATCTCCTTCTCCTTATATCTGGCGAAATCTGGATGCTAATGTGTCAAACAAAGGATTTGAGTTTTCTGTAAACTATAAAGCTGTAGATAAAGGAGTATTCAGATGGGAAATTGCTTACAACCTGACACACGTTGTCAACAAAGTAGAAAAACTAGGTGGTAGCTTCAGACCAACAGGTGAAATCAATGGCCAAGGATTATCTGGTGCATATGCACAACGCATTCAACAAGGTTATCCATTATTTGCTTTCTTTGTACCTAAATTCTCTGGATTTGACGAAAATGGATTTGCTGTTTATCCTAATGGAGATCAACCTGTATATTCTGGTAGTCCACAACCTAAATTTACACATGGTCTGACAAACAACTTTAGTTATGGAAACTGGAATTTGAGTATTTTTATAAATTCGTCAACCGGATTCTATATCTATAATAATACAGCTAATGCATTGTTCTACAAAGCTGCATTAAATCTGGCTCATAACGTGACTAAAGATGTTGCTAATAACAGCGAGTATCGTTTTAATGCAGGTTCTGTATCATCTCGGTTCTTAGAAAAAGGTGACTTTATTCGTTTATCCAATGTAAATCTTGGTTATACTTTTAAACTTCCGGAAGCTAGCCAAGTTAAGACCTTGCGTTTATCTGTGACTGGGCAAAATCTATTCTTGTTAACAAAGTACACTGGAGTTGATCCAGAAGTGAATACCAATAAAGCATTGAATCAAATTCCGTCTTTGGGGATAGATTATACATCGTATCCAAGTGCGAGAGTCATAACATTTGGTTTAAATGCTTCATTTTAATACAAATAACTTATTCTGTTAGACCCAAAACATATACAATAAAATGATGAATTTTGGAAAAAAAATCTTATTACTTGGCTTGCCATTGACACTCATTCTGTCCAATTGTACAGATCTTGAGGACAATGTTGTGGGAAAGCCAGTAGATAATACAGAAACCGGTTCATGTTCAGCTGCAAAAGGTAATGCATCTGAAGCATTAGGTAGTGCATATGCTCGTTTAAATGATTTCTCTGATCAATCCAATGCTTATGCAATGGAAGAACATCCATCTGATGAAATGATGGGACCTACTCGTGGTACTGACTGGGATGATTTTGGAACATGGCGTAAATTACACCAACATACCTGGGATTCTCAACACAATCAGATAATTGCAGCATGGGATAACCTTAATAATGGTGTATATCGCTCTCTCCAATCAATATATTTTGCTACTCCAGCACAGACTCAGATTAAGGCAGAAGCAACCTTCTTAAAAGCTTTTTATAGCTTTTATATTGTTGATTTATATGGACAGCTACCTTCTACTGATTTAGCTAATACATGTGATGGTGCAAAGATCTCATCTCGTTCTCAGGCTGTTGATACATTAGTGAAAGATCTCAATTATGCTGTTGCCAATTTATCTTCAGGCTCAGCTGGAAAAGCTACTAAAGAGGCAGCTGAATTCTTACTAGCTAAAGTGTATTTAAACAAAGCTGTATATAAGCAAGATCCTCAAAGCCCGGCTGGCCCATATACTTTTGATAAAGCCGATATGGATAAAGTTATTGAATTATGTAATGCGATCATTGCCTCAGGTAAGTATGAACTGACTGCTAAAGGTAAATACTTCGATAACTTTCACTGGGAAAATGGTACTCGATCAAAAGAGTTGATTTTTACTGTAGAGAATAATGAGGGAAGTCCTATAGCAAATGCTCGTAACAGATATTATATGGGTTTGCATTACAATCAGATTCCTAGTGGCTGGAATGGATTTACTACTCTCGGTGATTTTTATAATAGCTTTGAAGCAACTGATGAGCGGGTTGGGGGAACCTATCCTGGAGTAACAGATAAAATTGGTTTGAATGTAGGATTCTTGGTTGGACAACAGTATGATAAAGATGGGAAGAAATTAAAAACCAGAGGTGGGGAAGATTTGATATTTACTCCAGATATCAATCTTTCAGCAGCAGGTGAGGAAAAAGGTATTCGTGTTGTTAAGTATGTTCCAGAACCTGGTAATTTGGATAATGGAGGTCATGATTATGTGTTTTTCCGTTATGCTGATGTATTATTGATGAAAGCAGAAGCTTTACTAAGAGGTGGTACTGATCCAAATGGGGAAACTGCTGCAAGTCTTGTCAATACACTTCGAACAACTCGTGGGGCTTCTACATTAGGTACTGTAGACTTAGCAGCAGTATTAGCTGAAAGAGGTCGTGAACTGTACTATGAAGGATGGCGCAGAAATGATCAGATTCGCTTTGAGAAGTTTTTGACACCTGTTGATCAGAGACCTGCTCAATCTGATGCTCATGTGGTTGTATTCCCTCTTCCTCAAAAGGTTGTTGATACAAATCCAACGTGGAGTCAGAACTTTGGTTACTAAAAAACATCGGCTTTTAATAAGAATCAAAACAGCAACCTACTCTGGTTGCTGTTTTGATTATAAATGCTTTATACAAATAATTTTAAGTTTGTTTGTCTCCCGGATAATCCTCTTCTTGGAAAAGTCTACGCCGATCAGGCTAATCAATACAACCACTTTTAACAAACTATACAGCCTGATTTTATTCCGAATGAAAGCTTTACATTATATATTCGTTCTGTTATGTGTGTCTTTTCTTGCTTGCCAGAAACAGAAGAAATCTGCTTTATTTATACAACAGAACTCTCAATACACAGAAATCACTTTTGCTAATCAGCTTACAGAGACAGAAGCACTCAATATCCTGAACTATGAGTATTTCTATAATGGAGGTGGGGTAGCTGCCGGAGATTTTAACAATGACGGAAATATAGACCTGTATTTTACAGGAAATATGGTTGACAATACCTTATATCTCAATACAGGAAATCTTCAGTTTAAGGATATTACGCAGTCTGCTGGAGTGACTGGCCGAAAAGGAGGTTGGAAAACGGGAGTAAGCCTTGTGGATATCAATTCGGATGGATGGCTGGATATCTATGTATGTTACTCTGGAAATCTGGGGCTGGAACAACGCCGCAATCAATTATTTGTCAATAATGGTAATCTGACCTTTACTGAAAAAGCACAGGAATATGGTCTGGATGATCCAGGCTATACTACACAAGCTGCCTTTCTGGATTACGATCTGGATGGAGATTTAGATTGTTTTATTCTCAATCATAATCTGAGAAGCTACGAACGAAATCCAGATGCCTCTGTTATGCGGAATAAACGGGATGATTATGCTGGCGACAAGCTTTTCAAAAATGAAAATGGCAAATTTACAGAGGTAACAGCTGAGGCAGGTATCAAAAGTAATCCACTGGGTTTTGGATTGGGACTAGCTATTGCTGATGTAAACAAGGATGGCCGACCTGATATCTATGTGGGTAATGATTATGTGGAAGATGATTATCTCTACATCAATCAGGGAGATGGTACATTTAAGGATTTGCTACAGGAAACGCTGGATCATACGTCCCGCTTTACAATGGGAGTGGATATTGCTGATATAAACAACGATAGCCGACCCGATATCTTTACACTGGATATGCTTCCGGAAGATAACCTTCGCCAAAAGCTATTGGCTTTTCCTGACAACTGGAATAACTACCAGTCTATGCTTGCCAACGGATTCTGGCATCAGAATATGCGGAATATGCTACATCTTAATCAAACTGTAAATGTTTCCAGTTACAATGGTGTTGGCAAAGTTTCCTATAGCGAGATTGGGCAAAGTGCAGGTATATCCAATACAGACTGGAGCTGGGCTGCTTTGTTTGCAGATTTTGATAATGATGGCTGGAAAGACTTGTTTGTCACCAATGGAGAAGTGAAAGACTTTACCAACTCTGATTTTATCAAGTATACAGCTGATGAAGAAATGAAAGCTTCTGCCGGACAGCCCCATGAGTCGCTTATGGAACAAATCCATAAAATGCCTTCTTCACCTACT
The DNA here is from genome assembly GCF_030068605.1 of Xanthocytophaga agilis. Lineage (NCBI taxonomy): Bacteria > Pseudomonadati > Bacteroidota > Cytophagia > Cytophagales > Rhodocytophagaceae > Xanthocytophaga > Xanthocytophaga agilis. The sequence goes on along the minus strand of NZ_JASJOU010000008.1, from coordinate 240,670 downwards.
CATAGCTACATTTTCAGAAATAATGCCAATCTGACCTTTACAGACCAATCGGTAAAGTGGGGATTTGAGAAACCAACTATTGCCAATGGCGCTGTCTATGTAGATCTGGACAATGATGGAGATTTGGATATTGTAACTAATAATAACAACGAACAAGCCCGAATCTATAAAAATACAGGCAGAGATGTAAACGAAGAGGGTAGCTCAGATGCAAACCAATCCAATAAGCAGGCAAAAAGTAGTTTTGTAAAGATTAAGATAAAAGGCCCGAAGCAAAATCCATTTGGAGTACATACCAAAGTCTATGTAACTTCTGATTCTCTGACACAATACCAGGAAGTCTCTCCTGTAAAAGGCTTTCAATCTTCTATGTATGATGCGTTGCATTTTGGGTTGGGAACAAATCAGAATCCGGTGAAAATTCACGTTGAATGGCCAGATGGAAAATGGAAGGATTCTACGATTAGTGTAGTAAATAAAGCTATAGAGATTAGCTATGATTTGTATGCTTTCCAACGCATAGTACATAAATCCATAGATAATAGTCTGTTTCAGGAAACACCAGATATACTACGTTACACACATAAAGAAAATTACGCCAATGATTTTGCCCGTCAGATTTTACTTCCTTATCAGTATTCATATTCAGGCGTACGAATAGCTAAAGGAGACATCAATAACGATGGATTAATGGATCTGTATCTGGGAGGAGCCAGAAACCAGGTTGGTAAGATTTTTCTGCAGCAAAAAAGTGGCTTGTTTAGTGAGATTCGAACAGATGCCTTTGTACAGGATTCAATCTATGAAGATAAAGATGCTGTGTTTTTTGATGCTGATGGCGATAAGGACCTTGACCTGTATGTAGTAAGTGGAGATTTTTCACAACGTAAGAATACTACAGTGCAACAGGATCGTTTATATATTAATGATGGAACCTGTCACTTTTCACAAAGTAAAACGGCATTGCCTGCAGAAACCGCCAATGGTTCCTGTGTAAAAGTATTGGACATCGACAATGACAAAGACCTGGATTTATTTATAGGCGGTACTGCTACACCTAATGAATTTCCTGCAGCAGATGCAAGTTTCATACTACTAAATAATGGGAAAGGTAGTTTTACATCTGTCCCTCTTTCTCATTTTAAGCTGGGCTTAGTAAGTGATGCTTTTGTAATGGATCTAAGTAAGGATGGTTTTTCTGAAATCGTTATCGTTGGTGAATGGATGTCACCCAAAGTCTTATCCTTTAAAAATGGACAGGCCACAGTACAGGATTTGCAGATTAGAGATGCACGATCTGAGCAGCAATGGTTGAACGGATGGTGGAATCGCATTGCTGGAGATGACCTGGATGGAGATGGAGACTTGGATCTGGTACTGGGTAATTTAGGAAACAATTGCCAGATGAAGCCTTCTGTTACCTATCCTATGAGAATGTATGCAGGAGATTTTGATAAGAATGGCATTATAGATCCGGTAGTGAGCTATTATATTCAGCAAAAACAATATCCTGCTATTAGTAGGGATGAGTTACTGGAACAAATTGTTTCTTTGCGAAGAAAATATACCAATTATCAATCCTATGCAGAAGCTACATTGGAAGATGTCTTTTCTGAAGGTGAATTGAATAATGCTATGACCTATCGCATTGATTTTACAGAAAGTTGTGTATTGGAAAATACTCCTCATGGATTTGTTTTGCATTCATTACCTTCTCAGGCTCAGTATGCTCCTGTATATGCGATTGCAATGGAGGATATTAACAAGGATGGCAAGAAAGATCTGCTTCTGAGTGGAAACAATTCGTATTATCATCTTCGAATTGGAAAGATGGATGCTAACCACGGGTTTGTATTTCTGAACAAAGGAAACTTTCAGTTTGACTATATAAGCCAGTCTCTTTCTGGTTTAAATGTTAAGGGAGATGTGAAAGATGTACAAGTTATAAATAATTCTACCTGGATATTTTCTGTAAATAACGCGCCTGTACAAGTCTATCAGCAAAAGGATGTAAGGCCATTGTAATATTTTTGGATATGCAGTTCTATTCCATTTTTACTAAAAACGAACCGTTTATTATGCGAAAAATAGTTTGGTTATGTGGGGTAATAGCATTGGGAAGCTGTTCGACTAAAAAAGAAGCGCCCAAAGACCCACTTTTTGAAGCACTACCTACCGAAAAAACGCATATTGATTTTGTCAATAAAGTAGATAATACCTCTGATTTTCACATTTTCAATTACCGTAATTTCTATAATGGGGGAGGAGTCGCCATTGGTGATATTAATAATGATGGCCTGGCAGATATTTTTGTTACCTCCAATTTTGGTGATAACCAGCTGTATCTGAATAAAGGGAATTTTGAGTTTGAGAATATCACAACAAAGGCGGGGGTTGCTGGAAAACGTGCCTGGAGTACCGGTGCAACATTTGCAGACGTGAACGGCGATGGATTACTGGATATTTATGTGTGTAATTCAGGGAATCGCAAGAATGATGATCGGGCCAATGAGTTATTTATCAATAATGGTAACCTGACATTCACAGAGAAAGCAATACAGTATGGCTTGGATGATCAGGGATTTTCTACACATGCTGCTTTCTTTGACTATGACCGGGATGGCGATCTGGATATGTATCTGCTCAATAACAGCTTTACACCTATCAGCATTTTGCGTGATGCAAATATTCGTTTGCAGCGTGACAGACTGGGAGGACATAAATTCTTCAGAAATGATGGCGAGCGGTTTACTGATGTAAGTGAACAAGCTGGTGTTTATGGTAGTCTGATAGGTTTTGGTCTGGGTATCACAGTCGGAGATGTTAATAATGATAACTGGCTGGACATCTATATTTCTAATGACTTTTATGAAAGAGACTATCTGTATATCAATAATCATGATGGAACTTTTACAGAGTCTCTGACCAAAGAGATGGATCACATCAGTCTGTCATCTATGGGGGCTGATATTGCAGATATAAACAATGATGGCAATCTCGACATTTTTGTAACGGATATGTTGCCAGGTAGTGATACTCGTCTGAAGACCATGATGACATACGAAGACTATGACCGGCAACGGTTATTGGTGTCAAAAGACTTTCACTATCAGTTCAACCGGAATATGCTGCATCTGAACAATGGAGATGGAAGTTTTAGCGAGGTTGCTGCTTTATCTGGAGTGCATGCTACAGATTGGAGTTGGGGGGCTTTATTGTTTGATATGGATAACGATGGGTTGAAAGACATTTTTGTAGCCAATGGAATTGCCAAGGATTTAACAGATCAGGACTTTGTAAATTATCTGGGTAGCGAAGAAACAATGCGGCAGGCATTGGAAACTGGCTCGACTAACATTCCGGATCTGATCAATAAAATGCCTGTACAGCCAATTCCCAACTACGCTTTTAAAAACGAAGGCAATCTCCGTTTTACGAATACTGCTTTTGACTGGGGATTAGCAGATCCTAATTTTTCCAATGGATCAGCCTACGGTGATTTGGATAATGATGGAGACATGGACCTGGTAGTAAGCAATATAAATTCCCCGTTGAGCGTATTTAAAAATAAAAGCTCAGAAAAGCTTAAATCACACTACCTGAGAATAAAGTTAAAAGGATATCCCAAAAATCTGAGTGGTATTGGTACTAAGGTATGGGTACATCAGCAAGGTACTACGCAATACCTGCAACAGATGCCTAATCGGGGGTTTCAATCGTCAGTAGATCTGGTGATGATCTTTGGTCTTGGAAAAAATCCCAAGATAGATTCTCTCACGGTTGTATGGCCGGATGATAAAAAACAGATACTCACCAATGTAACCGCAGATAAAGATTTGACGCTTGATCATGCTCAAGCAAATCTGGTCTGGAAACCAGATGCATCTGCTAAAACAACTTCGTGTTTTGTAGATGCTACTGTAGCTTCCAATCTGAATTACATTCACAAGGAAAGCAATTTTGTAGATTATAATAGGGATGTATTACTCAAGCAGATGTATTCTACTCAGGGACCTGCATTGGCAACCGGAGATGTCAATGGAGATGGTTTGGAGGATGTATATCTGGGAGGAGCTGCAGGACAACCCAAGAAATTGTTTGTGCAGGGAAAGAACGGAACTTTCTCAGATACCCAAATGCCTGCACTGGCTCTGGATTCAATCTATGAAGATGTAGATGCTGTGTTTTTTGATGCTGATGGCGATAAGGACTTTGATCTGTATGTAGTAACAGGAAGCAATGAGTTTCTCAATGGCTCTCCTGAACAGCAGGATAGGTTGTATCTGAATGACGGCAAAGGCAATTTGACCAGAGATACCAGACTTCCATCCATTGCTGACAATGGTTCCTGTGTAGCTGCTACTGACTTTGATCAGGATGGTGACATCGATCTGTTTATTGGGGGAAGAATGATTCCGGGTAAGTATGGATATGATGCACCTAGCTATCTGTATGTCAACGATGGTACAGGTAATTTTAAAAATTACACCAAACGTTACCTGCCTCAAAGTGAACTTGGCATGATTACAGATGCTGTATGGCAGGATGTAAATGGAGATAAATACCCAGAACTTATTCTGGTGGGTGACTGGATGCAGGTTACCATCTTTGAAAACCAGAGAGGGAATAAGTTGGTACGTGAAAGTAAATCAGCAATTCCTGACTCAGAGGGTTGGTGGACTCGAATCAGGGCTGCTGATATTGATACAGATGGAGATCTGGATTTTATTTTGGGTAACTGGGGTGTGAACTCCCGTATCAAAGGAGATACTGCTACGCCCGCTAAACTATATGTATCTGATTTTGATAAAAACGGGAATGTAGAGCAAATCATTACTTGTGTAGCGGAAGATGGCAAGAGCTATCCTATGGTATTAAAACACGATTTGCAGAAACAAATGCCTGAGGTGAAGAAGAAATTTGTAAAGTATGCAGACTTTGCAGGAAAACAAATTGATGAAATATTCAGCGAAGAACAATTGCAATCGGCCATTGTAAAGCAGGTAACCAATGCCAATACTAGTTTGCTGATAAACGATGGCAACTTCCGGTTTACACTAAAAGCCTTACCATTGGAAGTACAGTTTGCTCCTATTTTTGGAATAGAGACTTTGGATTACAACGAGGATGGAAAGCTGGATATTTTACTTACAGGCAATTTCTATAATGTAGTACCAGAAATGGGACGTTATGATGCCAATCATGGATTAGTTCTGGAAGGAAAAGGAAAAGGTAATTTTGAAGTGATACGTTCCGCCCAATCTGGTTTCTACACACGAGGTCAGGTGCGTCGTATGCAGAAGGTCAAAACAGCAGGTGGTAAGGAATATATTATTCTTGCCAAAAACAATGATCCACTTCAGGTAATAGCAGTTAAAAAGCAGGGAAGGCTGCAGTAGGGAAGAAGTACAAACATAAACCACTCATTTTCACGATTAATAGTATGCGATATTTATATAATAGGATTGCAGGTGCGGCATGTTTTTTACTGGCTATATATAGTTTCACAGCGTGCAATCCTAAAAAGACCAATGAGAATGCTTTATTTCAGAAACTGGATTCTACACAAACCCGGATAGGCTTTACAAACAAACTACCCGATTATGATGAAAAACTGAATATACTGGAATATTTGTACTACTACAATGGAGCAGGAGTGTCCGCCGGAGATATCAACAATGATGGATTAACGGATTTGTTTTTCGTTTCCAATCAGGGAAAAAATAAACTGTATCTCAATAAAGGAAATATGCAGTTTGACGATATTTCCGAAAAGGCAGGAGTGGAAGGATTTGCTGACTGGAAAACAGGGGTAACAATGGCTGATGTAAATGGCGATGGCCTGCTGGATATTTATGTATGTGCAGTTGGAAATTACAAGGGACTAGAAGGTGCCAATGAGTTGTTTATCAATAATGGTGATCTGACCTTTACTGAAAAAGCAGCAGATTATGGACTGGACTTCACAGGCTTTGCTACACAGGCTGCTTTTTTTGATTATGACAAAGATGGAGACCTGGATATGTATCTGTTGACTCATGCTGTACATACTGCCCGTAGTTACGAATACGTTTCAACCCGTGTATTTAAAAACAACGAAGCAGGAGACTATTTGTTTGAAAATACAATGATCAAAAAGAGTGGAGATACATCAGCTTCAAAGAATACAAAAAAGTTTGTAGATGTAAGTGCAAAAGCTGGCATCTATCAGGCCTTAATGGGGTATGGATTAGGCATTGTGGTATCTGATCTGAACAACGATGGATGGGATGACATTTATGTTGCTAATGATTTTCATGAAGATGACTATTACTATATTAATAATCATAATGGCACCTTCACTGAAACTGTAAAAACGGCTATTCCACACTTGAGTCGTTACTCTATGGGAGTGGATGCTGCTGATATCAATAATGATGGCTTTTTTGATCTTATGAATCTGGATATGTATCCGGAAGATGAGGTAACTGAAAAGTCATCAATGGGTGAGGATCCATTGGATATTTATTTAAACAAACTGAGTTATGGGTATCATCATCAATTTAGCCGTAACTGTCTGCAGCTAAATTTCTCAGGCAAGCGGTTTGTTGATGTGGCTGCATTGGCTGGCGTTGTAGCTACAGACTGGAGCTGGTCCCCTTTGCTGGCTGATTATGATAATGACGGTATCAAAGATTTGTTTATCACAAATGGTATTGTGAAACGCCCCAATAACCTGGATTATCTCAAATACATTTATACAGACTCAATCAAGTATGCCATGATGAACGGTATGAATGTGTATGATAAACAGGCTATTACACAGATGCCTGAGGGAAAGGTCCACAATTATATCTTCAAAGGAACCTCTTCTTTACAATACCAGGATAAATCTGCTGATTGGGGGATGGGAGAGGCTACTATTGCGAATGGTGCAACCTATGCCGATCTGGATAATGATGGCGACCTGGATCTGATTACCAACAACATTAATGAACCTGCCAGTATCTACCGAAATCAAACTCGAACAGGTGAAAAAACAGAGAATACCTCCTCACCAAAGTACACAGAGACAAACTATCTGAAGGTAAAGCTACAAGGGACAGCTCCCAATACGTTTGGAGTAGGTGCTAAGGTTACATTAATCCATAAAGGAAAAAAACTGGTGCAGGAACTGATGCCTACCCGAGGCTTTTTGTCTTCTGTAGATCCTGTTCTGGTCTTTGGCCTGGGGCAAACAACAACCTTGGATAGTGTGATAGTTATCTGGGGAAATGCAAAAGCAGAAGTGAAAACTCAGGTAAAAGCGAATCAGCTTCTGGTATTGAAACAGACAGATGCTCAGATAGAAGAAACGGCATTGTTTTCGCCTGCACCAACGCCTGTTTTTCAGGATATAACAGAGCTGCTAAAGCTGGACTATAAACACAAGGAGAATTCATATTATGATTTTAACCGGGAGATGTTGATGCCGTTTAAAGTCTCAACAGAAGGCCCTGCACTGGCTATTGGTGATGTAAACGGAGATAATCTGGATGATTTCTATGTAGGAGGTGCTAAATGGCAATCCGGTAAGTTGTTTGTACAAAAGGCAAACGGGACATTTACCGCAAGTTCTTCCAATGCTGTGTTTGGGGCTGACTCACTTTATGAAGATGTAGACGCTGTATTTTTTGATGCCGATGGCGATAAGGATCTTGACTTATATGTGGTAAGTGGGGGTAATGAATTTTATAATACTATGCCTGAGCAGTTTGACCGAATCTATCTAAATGATGGAAAAGGCAACTTTAGCTGTGGAAAGGATAATCTGCCTCCTATGTATACCAATAAGTCTTGTGTGCGACCTATTGATTTTGACCAGGACGGAGACTTGGATTTATTCGTAGGTGGAAGAGTTATGGCGTATGCCTATGGTAAGATCCCTGATTCCTATTTACTGGTGAATGATGGCAAAGGGAAGTTTACCGATAAAACTACTCAACTAGCTCCTGATCTCCGGAAGGCGGGAATGATTACAGATGCTATCTGGACAGACATAGACAAGGACAAGGATCTTGATTTGTTGGTCGTAGGGGATTGGATGAGTCCAACCATTTTTGAAAACCAGAAAAACACATTTAAGAAGTCTGCTCTGTCATTTAGTCTGGAAGGTATGGGTTCTCAAAAACAGAATACTGCCTCCCTGAATGGCTTCTGGCAGTCTGTCGCTGCTGCTGATTTTGATAAAGATGGGGATTGGGATTTTGTACTGGGTAATTTGGGTACCAACACAAAACTGCGGAAAAGCGGTGATGCGTCTGCACTCAGAATGTATGTGAAAGATATAGATCATAATCAGACCCTGGATCAAATCGTAACTTACAATCGAGGAGATGACTGGTTTACTATTGCATCCAAAGACGAACTGGGGAAACAATTGCCTTCTGTGATCAACAAAAAATTCAGAGATTTTAAATCATTTGCGGGAAAACCAATTAATCAGATATTCTCAGAGAACGATCTGGATAGCGCTGAAATCAGAGAAGTAAATACATTTGAAAGTGTGTATCTTGAAAATGCCGGAAAGGGACAATTTAAGGTCAAAGCGTTGCCTGTAGAAGCGCAATTCTCTAAAATATTTGCATTTGCCATAGAAGATGTCAACTCTGACACCAATCCGGATGTGTTGCTGGGTGGTAATTTCTATGGTATTAACCCGTATCAGGGTCGTTATGACGCTAGCTATGGCTTATTGCTGGAAGGGAATGGCAAAGGAGGATTTCGTTCTGTACTTCCAACAGAATGTGGCTTTTTCTTGGAGGGAGAAGTCAGAAGCATTAAAAAGCTGAAAACCAACGAAGGAACTCTTTTCTTAGTGGCAAGAAATAATAACTCTCTACAGATACTCAAGGAAGTAAAACCTTTACTCTCTGTGGCTAAAAAATAGAGTATCGTTACAATGGATTGTGGCAGGTTGTATTTAAACAAAATCAGCGTTTATGCTTTTGAAAAGAGTATAGACGTTGATTTTGTTTTTGAGAACTCTCATTCTGAGTTGGTTTATTGTTCCTTTCGTCATTCTTCTTGCGGCTCCTTCTTTTTTGCTTGCTTGTATTCATCATTGTTATAATCCAGAACATTTCTCTTCCTATCACCTTGTTACTTTTTTTTGCCCAAAAGCAGGGCACCAAATGAGAGTTTGGTGAGCCAGTCTGTGTGTGAGCAAAAAAGGGCACTTTCTACCGAACCTCCCCCGCACAGAGCCATGGGCTTTCCCTTATCTTGTCCCATATCTTTTCTGGAAATATGGTTTGTCAATAAAGAAAAAATACTTTTCCTGTCCTTCTGAAAGGAACATCCACACGCTGTCCTCCTGAAAGGATCTCTTGACAAATAGAGCCATGCTTACCGTTTGAGGAAAAAAATATCTCCAGTAGGAAAAGCCGCCGGTCTTGTCACGGGATCCTTACAGGAGGACAAAAAAGGGTGTAAGGGCACAAAAAAGAGATTATCCCCTAAAAGCTGCAAAATTGAAAAAGTTATGGGACAGGATAAGGGGCTTTCCTCGCGGCAGAAAGAGGCCTAGCGCACAGCTACAGCGGTTCGCATTTAAAGGGATCATATCTCTCTTTGTTTCATCTAAAATATAATCGTAGACTTTTTCTTATACTAATTTTAAATTATAACTGCGTAAAAAGTCGCTCACTCAGCCAAGTAACTACTTTCATCCGATCTCTGACCGGTTAGGAATACACATACTCAATTTTAATTTGGTATTATAACTTAATTAGCACATGATACAAAGCGATTATTAGTCACTTCAATCGTGTGCGGTTGTGTAGGTGCGTAGGCAATCCTTTTCCCGCGAGGTTGGCCTTTGGCTTGTGGGCGGGAGGTTCGGGAAAAGGTGCCCTTTTTTGCTTCGTTTTTTGGGCAAGCAAAAAATGAAGAAGCCTAGGGAAGAATCATGAAAAAGATTATAAACAATGATGAATACAAGCAAACAAAAAATGAATAGATCAAGTCCGGTAATCTTAGAAAACAAAGGAAGAAGAGTAAGAGACAAAAGCCAGAGCCTATACTTATGAAAAGAATGTAAACTCTAACTTTTTTATAAAAGAATCTATTTAATAAAGATTTCGCCGATAAACAGGCCCTTTTACATTCGTAATCCAGTATGTATGAATCGTTTGTACAAGCTGATGAAGTCCTTCCTCAGTAGATGGCTTAATTAAATAGGCATTCACTCCAAGATTATAACTTCTCACTATATCTTTGTCTACAGATGAAGAGGTAAGGGCTATAATAGGAATAGTTCTCAATGCAGGATTGCTTTTTACTTCCTTAATTACTTCAAAACCATTTTTTAGTGGCATATAAATGTCGAGAAGAACCAGCGACGGGAGCTGAGGGGTTGTTTCAAGATAGTGTATAGCCTCCTGTCCGTTGGCTACACCTATAATCTCACAGTTGGAAATTACCTGTGTCAGCAACTGAATCAATAACTCTCGGTCTTCACTATCGTCCTCCACTACTAAAATAGGGTGAGTAACGAGTTTGTTTTTCACAAAAAATAAAAGGTGGTGTAAGAGTAGATTATTATAGCAAATATACCTATAAACTTCATTAACCAAAATAGTGTCTTTTCAGAAGATTTGATCTTCTGTTTAGCGAAGAGTTTACCTTAGATGTAGTAACTAGACTATAGAAAAAGAGTCCAGGCCAAAAAATGGACCAGGTCGCAGCCCGGACTTTATCTTTACTGTCTTAATTTAATTACTATCAGCTACCTCACAGACAAAAGGTATGAGCGATATGGCGATTGCTGGTTTTCTTTTAGATAGGTAATGTAAAATGAAAAAACTGATTACTAGTATAGATTAGTATAGCTGTTTCTATAAGGTATAAGTTAGTTGTAAAATATCATTTGTGTGTTACAGGTGTATTTTCTTTTTCTACAGAGTCCATTGAACAAGGATGTATCTTTTTACTGACAAGTACTGAGTTAAGCCAGGTAAGATACACAGATTGAATTACTTCCAGCAGATCATCGTATGAGTCAGGTTTTACCATATAGTTGTCTGCACCTAGCTGATGTGCTTCAGATACATAGTGTTCTGTACGGGCAGTCGAAAACATACACACACAGATCTGTTGCCATATAGGATGTGTTTTCACTTCTTTAAGTACCTGCAATCCGTTTTTTCTGGGCATATTGACATCCAGTAACATCAATCCAGGCAGATCCTTTTGTATGTCTGATTGAGATTCAAGTTTGTAGAGATAATCAGTTACCTCACTGCCATCCTTAAAAAAGAGGACAGGATTAGGTATGTTTTGTTCTGCAAAAGCCATCTTCAGTAACAGGCGGTCGTCGGCATCGTCATCAGCTACCAGGATAGGTAATGACATAAGTGCATCATAATCACTCACTGTATAATAAGATTAGTATGTTCATAAAGGGATATAAAAGCTTATACTTTGCGAGACATTATCCAATATAGAAACCTATGTACTGCATCTACCTACAGCGTAGTGTATCTATGAAACTTCTACAATGATAGAATATATGTGAACATATTCTGAGAATAATGCCTGCGCCAACTGGTAAGCCAATCACAATAACTTAGAATACGATTGATAGCTGGGTTAATTCTGGTAGAAGAATTTATAAAAAACTATGCGCAGGTTGTTTATACACTTTGAAAGAGAATTAAGTAAAAGAGAAACAGGGATTTATAAGGAACCTTGTTATAGATTGAGCAACAGAGAAGACCTTTCCTAAAGAAGGTGTGTAGATTTTTTTCTACATATTCCTTAGGAAAGGTTTCCCCGCTAGTGTAATCTAATCACATTAGTGCGAAAAAAGTGAAGTAAGCGAAAGGTTTGATTTCTTTTCGGGATGAGGCTTATTCACTATAGGTTGTATCATAGGTTTTGCCGGAAGAGACATGGCTGCAGTTTGCATAACATCATAGCCATAGATATCGGGGCAAAAATACAAACGACCCTGGCGAACAAAAGCCGTTAGATAGAGTGTGGTAACCGCAATTGGTTTTTTTAGATCTATTTTTTCCGGTGTTATTACTGTATCAATTTCGTCCTCATCTTCATCCGCCAGCATTGCAAGCTGAGTTTGTTCTATAATCTTTTCCTCTGTCCATTTGCCTGTGCTTTTCAAAAGATAATAAGCCAGTTTGAGTGGGTTTTCAACCCGAACGCATCCATGGCTATACGCTCTATCTTTGACATTGAAAAGACCTTTGGCTGGTGTATCATGCAGATAGGTATCATAATGGTTTGGAAACAAGAACTTAACTTTTCCCAACGCATTTTTGTCTCCTGGCTTTTGAGCAATTTTATAGGTAAAGTTATCCGTAGAAATGGTATCCCAGTCAATCATGGAAACATCAACCAAGGGTGCACCTTTCTTCCATGACTCATATACTTCAAATTCATTTTCTTCCAGCATTTCAGGTGTCTGCCGGATTTGAGGCAACATCTCATTGACAGCTATGGATTGAGGGATTACCCAGTCCGGATTCAATATAATCTGTTCAAGAGTATCTGTAAGTATAGGAGTTGGTTTGTTAGGCTTTCCTACGACAATCCGGGTTTCCCACACCTGTTTATCCTGATCCCATACCCGAAGACTGAACTCCGGAATGTTAATCCATACACTCTCAGAAGGATACTGTCTGGGAAGCCAGCGAAGACGTTCCAGATTAAGCGCCACTTGCTGAATACGTTTTTTCAGAGGTACTGCCAGTGCCGTACGGGTTTCTTTTGTCAAATTACCTGTTACCTGCAAACCATAACGCGCTTGATAATTTTTGACTGCATCAACTACGGTCTGATCGTATACGGTACTTGAGAGATTTGTTGTGGATGCCGCCAGATCCCCTTCTGCTATCAATCGTTGTTTCAACTGTTTTACAGCAGGGTTATTACTACCTTTATGTAGTGATTGATTGATGGTTACAGCAGGCCATCCTCCTTTTTGTTCTTGTATGCACAGCTCCACAAACTTTTGCTTAAGAGCTTCATAGGAATAATATTGATTAGATGGAAGCAATTGTGTCAACGAGGCTTGCAGATGATTTTCTTCAAGGGCTTCCTGCAGATTTTTAGACAAGGCAAACGGGTAAGAGACAGATTGCCACATGGTGTCAATTTTACCTGGATCTACTCGCCCCCATAACATATGCGATGCATATAATAGATAAGAGGCAGTTGCTAGTCTATCCAGATGGGCAACATCTTCCGGTTTGCTTTTGAGTGTGAGTGTACTACGTAGCTTACGCAATGTATCCAACTGGTAAGAGGTAGTATCAAATCCTTCCTGACCAGACTGAGATAATACAGTTACTAGAGAATCTACTAGGGCCGTATTTCCTTTCTCTCCAATCCATGCAGGCAGATACATCCGGTTTGTGTAAAATGTATCCATTACTGCAACCAGAATATTTCTGCGAAACTCCTGTGGAAAGTATCGGCGGGCAGTTTCATTATTCAGTGTAATACTTAAGGGTTTGGAAGCCTCTTCTCTCAAAGCTTCCCAGCGATCAGTACGACTTCTGAGCAACTGGCGAACAGAAGGAATTGTCAGTAATAAAGCAAATACTCCCACAACAGCTATCCCTGTCAGAATACCCTTTTGATATTTCTGAACAAAAGGTGAGGTAAGGATGATTTTTTTCCAATGCACAAACCAGGTATATACTGACTGCCACCCTTGTTTTAATTTTTCTTTGAAAGATTTATGGGGTTGATGCGAAGAATACCTGTCTGAATTATTGGCTGAATGATTTATTTCTTGCATAGTTTTCATAGTACATAGTCAGAAACACTATTCAAGAAAATAATGCCTTTTGTTTTTGTAACAGTAATAGATTGATTTTGAGGTTTTTTGTTGAATTTTAATAGAAGTGATGCAACGATTACCTAAAAGAGTGATGCTTGTTTTCTACAAAAAAGTGGAAGTTTACTCATGCATATAGGTATAGCCATAGATGTACTCCTGCCAGGAGTGAGTTGATTATCTCAGGAAAACATTATCTTTCTGCCATCAATCCACCTGATACAGATTTATGATTAGTCGGTCTACATGGCTGCATTTGCGCATCCCGTTTTCGTTTTTTTTATTACCTATATTTATTTTTGCTGTGAGTGTGTCACCACAGCCAAGTACCTGGAAAACCTTACTGGTATTTTTTATTCTCCACTTTCTGTTGTATCCGGCCAGCAATGGGTATAACAGCTATTATGATAAAGACGAAGACAGTATCGGAGGATTAGAAAAACCACCTCCTGTGAGTAAAGAACTGTGGTATGTTTCACTGATACTGGACGGGATTGCATTGTTGGCAGGGATCTTTCTGGGTTGGGTATTTGTAGCAGGTTTGTTTGTGTATGGACTAATATCCAAACTCTATAGTTATGATAAGGTTCGTCTTAAAAAATATCCGATTCTAAGTTGGATACTGGCTAGTTTCTTTCAGGGAGCCTTTACGTTTCTAATGACTTATCAGGCCATTAATGCTTTGCAGCTAGAAGCCTTAACAGATAGTGCAGTAATTATTCCTGCATTGCTTTCTACAGCTTTTCTGGGTGGATCATATCCCATGACTCAGGTATACCAGCATGCTGAAGACGCCCGACGAGGGGATATGACGCTGAGTCGTCTTCTGGGTATCAGAGGAACTTTTATCTTTGCTGCGGTAGCCTTTCAGTTAACTTCACTAGGATTCTGGTATTACTTTCAGACCTACTATGAAGGGATGTATTTTGTGTGGTTTATCCTTTGTCTGGCTCCTGGGTTAGTACACTTTCTGGTATGGACTGTTAAAGTCTGGAAAGATAAAAAGTTTGCTGATTTTCGTTCTACTATGCGACTTAACTGGCTTACAGCTACAGGTATGAATCTGTTTTTTATTATAATAGGCATACTCATTCATATAAAGGGTTCATAACCATTTATCCAGTTTAAAATTATGGAAACAGAAGCTCTTACTTCAGACCATCAGGTTTTCGAAGATCAGTTGTTGCCTATTTTTGAACAACAGAAAGCATACGCACAGACTCTACGGATCTCCAATGTAGAACAACGTAAGGAAAAGCTAAAGCGATTGCGTCAGTGGATTCTGTCTAATCGGATAGCTATCCAGGAGGCTTTGTCCAAAGATTTTCAGAAGCCGGTCTTTGAAACAGACATCACAGAAATATATAGTACAAAGACTGAACTGGACCATGCCCTTGGACAATTGCACAAATGGATGCGCCCTGCAAAGGTAGGCACCCCTCTGGTACTGATAGGGACACGTTCCAGAGTCATGTATGAACCCAAAGGAGTAGCACTGATTATCGCTCCCTGGAACTATCCTTTTTATCTGCTGGTCAGCCCACTCATATCGGCAATTGCTGCGGGATGTTGTGCCATCCTGAAACCCTCTGAAATGACTCCTGCTACAGCATCACTGGTCAGACGGATGGTCGCAGAATTATTTGAGTCCAGAGAAGTAACCGTTGTGGAGGGCGATGCAACAGTGGCCACTGCTTTACTGAAGTTGCCTTTTGATCATATCTTCTTCACGGGAAGCCCACAAATCGGAAAAGTAGTGATGCGGGCTGCTGCTGAGCATCTGACTTCTGTAACGCTGGAACTGGGAGGAAAGTCTCCGTGTATTGTGGATGCAACAGCCAATATCAAAGATGCTGCAGAAAAGATCGCCATAGGAAAGTTTCTGAATGCAGGGCAGACATGTATCGCTCCAGATTATATCCTGGTGCATAAAAGCAAAGAAAAAGAACTAGTACAGGCTTTACAGGCTGTTATTACACAATTTTATGGGGCAGATCCTGAAACCTCATCTGACCTGGCCCATATTATTAATAGCCAGCATCTGAATCGTTTACAAGGATTGATTTCAGATGCTGTTGCTAAAGGGGCTACTCTTGTTGCGGGTGGTAAAGCCAATGCAGAAACGCGCTATCTGGCTCCAACCTTATTAACAGTAGTAACACCTGACATGCAGGTGATGCAGGAGGAGATTTTCGGTCCTGTGCTACCTGTGCTGACATTTGAGCAAATCCATGAAGTAACTCATTTTGTCACAGAGAGAAGTAAGTCGCTGGCTTTATATATATTCAGCCAGGATAAGCAACAGATTGAGTATGTGTTAAAACATACTACTGCGGGAGGTGTTTCCGTAAATGAATGTCTGATGCATGTATTGCATCCTGACCTGCCATTTGGAGGAGTAAATACGAGTGGCATTGGCAAGTCGCACGGTTTCTATGGCTTTGTTGCTTTTTCAAATGAAAAGGCTGTATTGCACCAGCGAATCGGATTAACCAATTACAAGCAATTTTATCCACCTTATACACAAAAAGTTAAAAAACTTTTCAATCTTTTGTTACAGTGGTTGTAATGTAATACAAGCCAACACAACCTAATCCCTTATAATTATTAATATATGACAACTGTTGCAGAAGCTCAAAAAAGCATTATTTCTCAGGCAAAATCTTTTGGTGAAGAGACTCTCCCGTTAGAAAAGGCTTTAGGTAGGGTATTGGCACAACCTATTCTTGCAGACCGCGATTATCCTCCTTTTAACCGCTCCACAATGGATGGATATGCAGTACAGGCTGCTGATTTTCTGGATAAGAAACTTTCTCAGTTGCAATTGGTGGAGCGTATTCATGCAGGAAGTGTTGGGACACAGGAAATACATTCAGGAACATGCAGCAAAATTATGACTGGTGCTCCTGTACCACTTGGAGCCGATGCTGTAGTGAGGGTAGAGGATACACAGGAGACTAGCGGACTGGTGACATTTAACATAGAAACTATTCGTGTAGGACAAAATATCGCCAAGCAGGGTGAAGATGCTCAGTCCGGGCAGGAAATCCTGTCCAACAGGTCAGTAATTACACCACAGGTATCAGGAGTGCTTGCTGTCACAGGCAATGCACAGGTAACAGTAGCCAGATTGCCTAAAATAGGCATCATATCAACAGGGAATGAGGTAGTGTCATTGGGTACTCCTGTACAAACGCATCAGATACGGGATTCCAATGCCTGGGTGGTACGAGGCTTTTTCCATTCCTATCAGGTGGATGAAATATCAACTACATTAGCCAAAGACGACAAGGCTGTTCTACAGGAAACAGTTGCTGGTTTTCTGGCTGACAAAGACATTATTATCCTTTCGGGTGGTGTTTCCAAAGGAGATGCCGATTATGTACCGGAGATATTACAGCTACTGGGTGTACAACAGATTTTTCACAGAGTACGTATTCGTCCAGGAGGACCGATCTGGTTTGGCACTACTCCGGATGGAAAGGCTGTATTTGGATTACCCGGCAATCCTGTGTCGGTACAGGTAGCCTGCAAAGTGTTTATCGAGCCTTATCTGCGTACCTGTCTGGGACTTCCATTGCTTTCTCCACTATGGCTTCCTTTCTCTGGCAACCGCACTAAAAAAACGCCATTTGACGAGTTTTTTCCGTGTGAACTGATTATACACAATGGACAAACAGGTGTACAGGCAGTCCGCTACAATAGCAGTGGTGACATTGCTGCTACTGCCAAAAGTGATGGTATTGTACTGCAACCCGCAGAGACCGAACAACTGGCAGATAATGCTGTGGTAGCTTTTTATAAATGGTAAATAATAAAGTTTTATATAGGAGGCTGATTGTATGTAGAATAGAATTTTAAATAGTAATAAATTTTTAAATGAAACATAGATTGAATTTAAATAGTGTTTTTCATGGAATAAAATGATTGATTTTGTGGTCTGCAAACAGGATTTTTTGTATCTTTAAAGCTACTAAGGACTGTTAAAGTATTTTTTAATTTTAGCTATGAAACAAGTATACTTTCTGGAAAATGCGATTGATAAATATCGTTATGCATACTATGAGTTGGTGAATTTTGATATCCGACTAGATAATGAAATTCGCCTGATGAAGAAACGCATAGCTAAAATTGCCGTTGATGAAGTCAAATATCAGGCTCGTCAACAGTTTCTGGATAGCTATCTGGCTGAATTGAAAGAACGGAAAGTATTGTTTCAGACAGAAGACAAACCCGAAAAATATAAAGAACGTACATTAAAACAGCTCCAACGGGAAATAGATAAGATTCAGGGAAGATGGTATGCCAACCGTTGGCGTCTAAGTGTAGTCTATAAACGCAAGTGCAAAGACAATGTAGTTAAGCTACTCCTCAAAGAAACCAAACAAGCTGAAACACAGGTACGTATCCAGCAGACTAAACAAACATTGGAACTGTTGTTACAAGAGCAACAGGCAGAACAGGCTACTTTTGATGCATATGCTAAGAAAGTGCTGGCAGCCCATGTCAATGAAGCAGATGTAACTGAAACAGAGTTTGTTGCTACTGCTACTAACGCTGTAAAAGAGCAGATTTGGGCTAATACACCTACTATCCTTCCCTTTTTGCTCTGTATCATGATGATAGAAAGACAAAAAGTTCTTCTTCAAAGGGATACATACCGAAACCTCTGACAATGTGAGTGTCAGTAGAGTGGATAAGTAAATAAAAATAAAAAAATGACTTTGTGACTTAAGTTACAGACAAGATGCAATACAGGCTATACATTTGTCCTACTATTGAATTTTGTCAAACACTTAACTATCAGTCATATGAATACAAATATGGGAAGTTTGGATCGTAGCATTCGCTTTTTGGTTGCCCTTCTGATTGGATCTGCTGGTATATATTTTCAGAGTTGGTGGGGATTAGTAGCAATTATTCCTTTGGTAACGGCGTTTGTGAGCCAATGCCCTTTGTATACATTGCTTGGTATCAGTACCAAGCCACTAAAAAGCCAAAAAAAATAAACAGACTGGAAGGGTTTCTAAAGTATACCTGTTACTTTTGGCATATTGCTGTGACCTTTCTATTATAAATGGAGAGATTGCTATTTATTTTGTATTAATTTTTAAATATATGCCCCGCACTAAGTTTTCTGCTATACTTCATGAAAAATGTCCACGTTGCCGTGAAGGAAACATTTTTACCTATCCTTTGAGCAAGGTATCACGTTTTTCTATTACCAATGAGAATTGTCCTGTATGTAACCTGCGTTATGAAAAAGAGCCAGGTACGTTTTATGGTGCCATGTATGTGAGTTATGGATTTAATGTAGGGATGGTGGTTGCTTTGTTTATTGCCACATTTACGATAGGTAATGATCCTCATCTGATGTGGTATTTTATTGTAATAATTCCGGCTCTGATTCTTGCTGCCCCGTTCTTCTTCCGTTATTCTCGTGTACTCTGGTTATACTTCTTCTCAGATGTCAAGTATAATCCTTCACTGGCTGACAAAGCACAGGGGACAGTTTGATAGTGCATAGAATATACGTTTCATTGGAATAGCCCAAATTTATAATTGGGCTATTTTCATTTTCCTACCTGACTGTTGTTATCACTCTAGGAGTAGAAATTCCAGCACAATGCCTTATTGGCTTGTACATCATATAACAATACTGTATCATTTCCATCTGTAAAGAACTCCTCTCCGGCAGTTCTTCCGAGGACGTCAAAATGGTTAGCTTTCTGAGTAGAGTCCTGAACACTCTCACCCAGAATATAGTCTAATTCTTGTGTAGCTACTGGATATACAACCGGGCTTTTTGTTTTATTTGAAGCCCACCCATCTATGATACTTCTGAATTTTGCAAAACCTCCATACAATTGAAAATGAAGTTTGTTGATAGAATACTCATAAAAGGTTTGTAGAAAGTAATCTATATCAAAATCTGTTATTTCATCAGGTGTAAGAGTTTGTTTTAGTGTGTGGATATAAGTTTTGGTCTTTGTACGATTTTTCAAATAGTCTTTGCCATTTTGTTCAAATTCTGCTTCGAGCCTGGGAAATAGTAACTGAGCTTGTGTATAGCCCTTGTACAATCGAACATCTCCTGCAAAGTAGTATTTTCCATCTGCTATATCGAATAGGGTATAGCTGGTATTATTTTCCTTTGTAACGTATTCTTCGTTCATCCACAACCCATTGGAAGATACAAAATGGAAAAGATGATTGGGATATTTGTTTTTGTCTTCCACTGTGCACAAAGGATAAAATATTCCTTTCAGTGTCTCATCTGCAAAAACATTGGTAAACGAAGGATAGAGGTTTATATCAAGATATGTACTCATAGATACGAATGCTAGTGGTTGTTCTGTGTTTGAAAAGAATGAATACAATTACAAGATTGGCTTGTCTGAAACGTGTCCGGTTGATAGATCTAATGTAGTTAATGTAGCCAGTAACACCTGATTGCCAAAATAGTTGCTTTTAATACGTCCTCGCAAATGGTAGCCTTCTATCTGCCGTATTATTTCACCAGATGCGCTATCTACCACATAGTCGGCTCCCCACTGATTGGTTTCTGTAGCACTGACACTCAAGCACAGTAGTTTTCCATCTTCACTGCTGAATATGTCAGATGGATTGATCTCTCCTCCCTTTTTCCCAAAATACGTAAAATCTTTTTTCCAGATTATCTGATAGTTTCTGTTAAAGCAGTATAGGATGTTATTAGCAATGGCATATATACAGGATAAGTCTGGCGAAAACTTTACATTGGAGATACGGGCCTTGGTGTCTACTATAATAGTATCTGTTTGACCTGTTTTGAAGTCAAATACACAACAGGTGCCTTTTAAGCGCTCTACAGGTGCTATAAAAATATCATTATGGGTATCCAGATCACCTTCATACAGACGTATCTGATGAGGTAATTCGGCTACTATTTGTTGGGAAGTCAGATCATAACAGAAGGGCTTCTTTTTGCTGGCTACTATCAGCAATTTATCACCAGAGGCGTTAAAGCCTGTGTCAAATACATAATAACTGCTGGTGTTATATAACCTCTGGTTTGTCTGATAATCAATTACTGAAATTTCTTTTTTGGATGCTCCTCTCTGAGTAGTAGGCCTCTCAATAATTATTCGTTTGCCATCAGGTGAAAGGCTGGATGCCTCCCAGTTGGCATACTCTATCAGATGCTGTTGTTGGTATATAGAAAAATCAACTATCGAAAGTTCTTTTGGCTGTACAGGTTTGGATTTTCCGAAAAGCCCGACTTTTGCTTTTCTGTTCACAATAAATGGCTGGCTACTCATATACAGGTTGTTGGGTTTGTATTGTAAGTATATACTGGTTTGAATTTTTCTCCCAAAGGCAAGTATTGGTAAAATAAAAAAAGCGTTACAAACATAGGTTTGTAACGCCATATTACTATTATATACAATTTATTTTTATGTATGACCTTATGGATTCTTTCGAACAATGGTATACATAAATATTTCTTCCGGAAAGCGAAATGTACCACTTGTACTATAGGAATTTTCGGGTTTGGTCCGTTTGTGTTCTTTGAATATAATATAATGGTCACTTTCGTAACTGATCCGTTCTTCTTCTCCTACAAGTCGTGCACTTTTTTTGAATCCATCCTCTGCATTACGTAATGATGATTCGAATGAAGATCCATTTAAATGGCCAATAGATAACTTTTCAAGGTATACCATACTTTGGCTCTCCTCATCAATCTTTAGAGCTATTTTATGGCGTTCATTGACAAAGATACCTTCCTGAGTTTCCCATTTATAACCTATTTTATTCAAATGAGATAAGATAGTCTCTTGCTTCATATGGGCTGTAAAAATCTTGTCTATATCCTGAAATTCTAGTTTCCGATCTTCGATTTTAAACGCTTTTTTAATCTCATCTTCACTGAGAAGTGCTTTACTTACACTGGGATCTTGTTTCCAGTATACTACATCAATGGTTGCTCCTTTATAAAGGCTATTGAACTCAGATCCATTGATGGATTGGGAAAAATAGTATTTGCGGTTTTTGGGAGGTTGATAGCTGACACGTACTTCATAGGTAGTGTTGCTCTGAAATCTGCGGGTAGTAGTGGTAGATTCTCCATCCACTATATTGGCTGTGACAATAACTCCTTCCTTTTCAAGCACGGCGTCTTTTCTGTCATCAAAATGCACCCAGAACACAAATATGAGAATGATACCTGGTATGATAGCTAACGGTGCTAATCCTTTGGGACTACCCTTTGGAATATCTTCTGTAAAATCATAGACAGATGTAAAATCGCCAATGAATAATGCCAGAAATAATGCAGTGAGAGCGGCCCCTGTAAAGGACAGAAAGCCAGGGTACTGATTGTAGGTACCTATTGAAATTCCACTCCAGAACAGATAGAGGGTAGCAATGACTGATCCCAGCCATATTTTTCTTCGTGTATTAAATTCCATAATTATATGTCTTAAAAAGATGTAGTACTTTTGTGTTTAAATACGATTGCTTCCGTCCTCTTGCTTTACAGGCTTTCCTTCATATTTGGTTAGATAGTAATGTGTACCTTGTATTTTAAGATGATAAGTAAACTCACCACCTTCTGCATCTTTAAAATGAATAAGACCTGATATTTCCGGTTCCATACCCTTAAAAATACCTTTGAAGATAAATATCCCTTCTTCTTCCCGCATTGGAATCAGGTTCGGATCTACCTGTGCATTATTTGTATAGGTATTGCGTTCATCTTTGGACAGTGTTTCATATCTGTCAAAATGGACCGGAACCCCTTTATTTCGGATAGCATACGCAAATTTTCCATCTTCAAAGCCAAACGTAACCTTTTCAAATACAGGTTCATAGATGTATTTGATTTCCTGAATAGCGGTAGGACTTTGTTTTGGAATGATAGTTATCCGCTTTCTCTCTGATGTTTCAGACAAAGATTGTATCAGGGTGGTTTTGTTAATCACTACTGTATCAAATGATTGATAAGATGAATCAGCCTGAAAGGCATCCAGAATGGCGTACTCTCCATACGATTGAGGCGACTTTTGGCTCCAGAGGCAGGTAACAGTCTTAGGGGTAGCTGATAGCACTTTTAGATAGGTGCTTTTGGAGTGTTCATCTTCCAGTTTATAGTAATAGCCAGCTTTGGCCTCATTGATTTTTTGTTTGTTCTCAACATACGTTTCTTTCAGATAGTCTTCATATCTTCTTTTGGAAAGGACAGAATCTATCTCTGTAAAAATAGAAAAGCCTATACCTCCACAAACCAGCAGGATAGGTCCAATAAAGGTATACCAGGGAATTCCACGTCCTATCGACGTACTGGTCAAATAACGAAGCAGATCTATCGTGGGTTCATACAGTTTACCATCACGTCCTTTCAAAACCCATATTTGTCCTATTGGAAAAAACGGAATCCAGAAAAGATGAAAGTACTTCTGGCGTTGCTGAATCATATATTGCTGATCCCAATCCTGAGGTAGCCCGATCTCTGAAGGCCGATGAGATACTATAGAGAATGAATTCCATCCAAATACTATCATATATGCTAAAGTTAAGATGTTACCGTAGGGATACGCGAGTGTTAATACACTCATAAACAAAAAGGTAATTGTATTACCATTGCTTCTGAACGCAATTTCTTCTACTATTGCAGCCTCGTTTAAAGCGCCTTTTCAGAAAAATCTTACTTCAGTAATATTGAGCAGTACTAGAAGTGGTTATGAATTGCAATTGATTGTTTTCCAGAGATATCATGGATGAGCAATATGCCTGACACTGATAAGAATGAGATCTGTTGTGTGCAATAATCTTCGAAAGAGTAATAAAACTGATATTTTTTTCTAAGAATAGAGTTCTTCAAAATGAAGAAGCACAATCTGCTAAATGCCAGAAAAAGTGTTGTTTAGTAAGATGTAAAATAAAAAATACAGATTAGTGCTCTGACACGTGAAAATAAAATGTTGTGTTTACCCTGTTATAAGTTTTTTACTAAAGAGAGTTTCTGAAACTACCACTTTAATTTTTATATGAAGAAAACATTTTACTGGTTAGGAATGATTGTCGTATTAGGTATGGTAGCATGCCATAAGTCTGTAGAACCTGTTAAGCCAGAAGAACCTGTACCTCCTGTTGAAGAACCCACTACTTTGTATCGGATTGGTAAGATTACATTATCACCTGGAAGAATCGTATCTTTTCAGTATGGGGCCAATGGCGAAATTACTCAGTCAGATCTGACAGATTCTTTAAAGAATATCTATGGAATTATGGCGAGTCACTGGTCATTTGTATATGACTCTGAAGGGCATCTGGATAAGCTGGTAAGTGAAGATGGTAGTCATATAGAGGTGACTACCGATAGTGCAGGACGTGTGACGAAAGCTGTACGTGCTATGGTTGGAAACTTTATCTTTGAAAATACCTTTTCCTATGATTCGCTGGGACGTTTGGCAGTTTTTGAAGATCGGATGATGGGATCCAGTAACAAGTATCTGTATAGTTATACTCTGGATGGTAATTTGAGTTCTATCATTCGGTCAGGAAGTCCTGCTGCACTGAATTTTTCATTACAAGCTACAGCGTATGATAGCCAGAATAGCGTGTGGCAAACAGATACACGTAGTAATCTGATTTATTGGTGGCTGGTAAGTCTGACCTATTTTGCGGATCTGTCACCTGCGTTGTTCTTATCCTATAAGAACAACATCACAGAATGTACCTATACAGACCTGCAAGGTAACATAACAGAATTGCAAGTGGAATATGAGTATACAGAGAACAATCCTATCCGAATGAGGTCTTTACAAACAATCGATAGTACTACATTCAGAGGACCTTTCAAATTTGAATATCAGAGTTATTCCAAATAAGCTTTACAGTATAGGTAGATAATCATTTTTATCTGTGCTGTAGTATGTACCTATACTCTTATAGCTTCTGAAACCTCAAAGCTACCAGATCAATTCATAAAGTACCTTATAGGGAGAATAAAAATAAGGTAATAATACAATTTACATGATAACCCAAAATAGATTTTTATGCCTGGATAAAGTTTTTATACACTATCTATTTTAGATTACAAAGGGAAAAATACCCTAAGATACGGGGAAAATACCCCTTGAAGTTATTTGTTTACTGCAACAAGTTGGTGCATATTGTATCAATACTTCTTTGGGGTAATATCCCTATTCGGACTATTGTTCTTTATCTTATTAAGCGTCTGATATATCGCATCTTATGGCTAAGGTGTTATCTATATCACAGACAAACATGAAGAACCGGCTGGCAGAAAGTGGTGAAGTATATAAAAACAATTCGCTAACCTATCTGTTTATTTTTTTGTGATGGATACTACAAGCCTGCTGTTAATACTTTTGGTATGTGGATTGCCTTTTCTTATTTATATTCAATATCAGAATTTGCGAAAACTTATTCAGGAAGGAACAAGACTGGAGAAGGAATTACATGCTGTCATAAAAAAGAATGCATGTAATAAAGAGATTTCGCTTGATAAGGATGACCTTAACAAAATAGAATAAGACTCGGGTTCTAAACCTGTTGCCTTGTATAGTGGTTCTGTATTCTAAAACCAGAAAGTGTGCAGTTCCTGAAGATTTTCTCTTGTCAGTTCATAAGGAGACTTATCGGGCAACACGCAATCTATACCGCAATAAGGGCAGATACCTGTCTCATCTGCTTCTACAAAATCCACTACCTTGTATGCAGGATATACCTTTAAACAGTAATAACACCCTGCCTGAACAGATTCTTCCAGTGCCTTTTTATTGATAGTGGTGTATTTAAGAGATTTTTCCAGTACATCTTTATTCATACGCGTATCCAGGATAACAATATGGCAAGTAAGTGTATCTACCCTTTATACGATAGGGAGGTATAGGGTAACTCGGAAATCGCTAGACTTATTTTTGAAATTACATATTCTACTTCAGAATATATATTACATGTGTGTATCCTGGTGTCAGAATGAATACAAATCATGCTTTGACTGATAGAAAGATAGTGAAATTAGTATCTTTGAGTATGGTTCGTCTAAAAACAACTTCCCTCTTCATTCATAGTTCAGGCTGGATATTGCTCTTTGTTTTCCCTCTGTTATTTATGAGTGACGTAGAGAGTATAGGAGAACTCCTGACGTCCATTTATTACTGGCAGTTTTGCCTGTTTTATATTGCCCTCTTTTATCTGCATACCTACTGGATATTTCCGTTCCTGTTTTTTAAAAAGAGATATATTTTATATGGATTTGCTGTTATTTGTCTGTTTGCCAGTGTATACATGCTAAAGCCGTTTGATCAGCTTATTGTGCATAATTCCTTTTCCGGAAGAGAAGAAGAACCACCACCAGGTTTTGTGCCACCACCTCGTTTCGGTAAGCCTATGCACGAACGTCCTGACTTTAGGCCAAGACCTGAAGAAAATATAGCAATGTTACCGGAAGGAGATCATGTGGATATTACCAGCATATTCCTTTTTGTGATTATGATGGCTTTAAGCATTGCTATTGAGACCATGTATCAGTGGCGTGAAACAGAAAAACGGGCAGTACAGGCAGAGGCTGACAAGATTAGTGCTGAGCTGTCTTTCCTGAAAGCCCAGATTCACCCACACTTTCTTTTTAATACCCTGAATAATATTTATGCATTGGCAATCACACAGAATGAGAATACAGCTACTTCTATCATGAAGCTCTCCAATATTATGCGTTATGTAACAGATGAAGTATTGGAAGATTTTGTACCTCTGAGCAATGAAGTAGAATGTATCCGAAACTATATTGACCTGCAGCGGTTACGATTAGGAAAAAATATGCAAATCGATTTCTCTGTAAATGGTAATCAGGAACGGGTGAAAATAGCTCCATTGTTATTGATGACTTTTATTGAGAATGTATTTAAGTATGGTGTTAGTAATCATCATTTAGGGAGCATTATAATCAAAATAGTTGCAGAACGACAGCACATTTACTTTTTTTGCCAGAATCAGATTTTTACCACAGATCAGAATACAAATCGGGAAGGAGTAGGGATTGTTAATACCAAACAACGTTTGAATCGACTTTATTCAGATAAGCATTCTTTGAATATTAAATCAGAAGATAATGTATTCACTGTTGAGCTAAACTTATATTCCTAGTCATTGTACAGTGTTTTTTGAAGAAACAGAATATAGCCTGACAAATTTTTGTGAAATGTTCCTAAAGTGTATTGCTGTAGACGATGAACCCCTGGCTTTGGATATTCTCAAAACTTATATTGCCAGATTACCTGTTTTGCAATTGGTACAAACTTTTGATGATGCAGTTCTGGCAGTCGACTTTTTGAAGCAGAACCCTATGGATCTTTTGCTGGTTGACATACATATGCCCGACCTATCCGGTCTAGATCTGGTTCGTTCGCTGGATGTTATGCCTCTAATCATCTTTACAACAGCACATAAGAATTACGCATTTGAAGGATTTGAACTCAATGCGGTTGATTATCTATTGAAACCCATCGATTTTGAGCGATTTTCCAAAGCCATCGCCAAGGCTGTTGATTACCATCAATATAAAACCCGATCTTCAGGAGAATCTGCTGAGTACCTGTATGTGTATTCCGAATACCGGCAAGTTCGGGTGAATCTTAGTGATATTGAATACATCGAAAGCCTGGAAGATTACATTCGGATACATTTGAGTGAACAGAAACCTGTAGTTACACTGATGACCTTAAAAAAGGTACTTGAGAAGCTACCTGAACAACAATTCAAACGCATACATCGTAGTTTTGTCGTGGCTATTGATCGGGTCAATTCTATTCATAACCGAAAGGCTATACTTGATTCTGGTAAAGAATTGCCTATCAGTGATAGCTATACAGAGTTTATTCAGGAGTGGAAGGCGAAGTGATTTAATTTTTTAGGAAACAAAAAAAGTCACTGGTACGGGTGGACGTTCGAACTAGACTCTTTCTTTTAAAACCTTCATTTCTAGAAAAATCTGGAACAAGATAAGGGAAAGCCTCTGGCTTTGCGGGCTGGAGGTTCGACAGAAAGTTCCCTTTTTTTCTTCATTTTTTGGTCAAGCAAACAATGAAGAAAGTGTAAGAAGACTGATAAAAGGAATCTGAGAAGGCAAAAGAAGAGATGTCTCACTCAAAAATAAATCAGCACCTATGCTTTTGAACCTATGCTTTTGAAAAGAGTATAGGTTCAAAAGCATAGGTGCTGATCTTCCATCCAATATTCTGGATGATTCATGTAAATAACGAAAAGACTTCTACTTTTGATAACTTGTTGTAGATACAGGCTGGGACTCTGTACGATGCCATTTAGCCGATTGTCCTTCCCTTATTTCATCTGAGGCTTCTTTCACAATCCAATCGCCAGGTTGCAGATTACCAAATACCTCTACCAACGTATCTACCACATTACCTTTTTTAACAGCTATGCGTTCTGCTTTGTCATCCTTTACCCGAACTACAAACACCTTTTCAGAAGAGCTGACTACCGATTTTACAGGAACGAATAAAGTCTGCGCAGATCGGGTGATAGGTAGACGAACTTCTGCGTACATACCTGCTTTGAGTTCGTCATTGGTATTCTTTATATCAAACTCTGTCATCATAGATCGGTTCTCTTCCTGCAGGCTACTTCCACTACGGGCATAGGTAGCTGTAAATAACTTTTCAGGAACCGCATTCACTGTGAAGTTTACAGTGCCTTTGCCCGAAATCTGATTAGCATATACCTCTGGGATTGCTACTGTCAAACGTAAGGTACGGCTATCTTGCAACACAAATAAGGGTTTGGCACTGCTACTCTCCGAAGGTCCTACCAATGCTCCCGGACTGGTGTTCCGCTCGATAATAACTCCATCAAACGGGGCAGTGATAGTTAAATACTGGGCTAGTTGAGACTTAGTTTGGTAATAGGCGCGTGCTGCCTGAACATTTCCCTGTGCCACAGTAGCTGATGCACTGTCACCCATCATACGAGCTTTCGCCAGATCCAGTTCGTTGAGCGAAACGGCACCTTCCATTTTGCTGGTTTTTAACATACGCTGATAGGTAAGTTTACTCGCCTGCGCACGGGTGCTTTGTTCACTGGCCGTTGCTTCGGCAGCCTGTAGCTGAGCTTTAGCCTGACTAAGTTCAGACAAGGATTCCGGTGCATCCAGTATAGCCAGCACCTGTCCCTTTTTCACAACAGATCCACGATCCACTGCCAAGCTTTTGACAAACCCCTTTACTTTGGGATGAATATTTACTTTGTTCCAGGGCTTTAATTCGCCCGGCAATACTATTTGCTTGGAAGGTTGCAACTGTTGTACAGGAACTATGGTAATTTCCTGAACTTCGGCAGTCGCAGACGTTTCTTTGTTTCCGTCTGCTTCTTCATGGCTGCATGCACTTGTTAAAATGGCTGAAGCCAGTACTAGAATAAAAGGAAGGTATTTCATATAGCAGAATGTGTTTGAGTAGTTGGTTGGAAAAAGGTACTTTCAGGATCTTCAGGATCAAGAGATACAGAGGCCAAAGATGCTTTCCCTTGTATTTGGACAAAAACTCCTGGTAAAATCAGCAATGACGCTAGTGTAGAGGCTATCAGGCCACCTATTACAGCTTGTCCAAGAGGTGCAATTTGATCACCTCCTTCACCTAGTCCGGATGCCATGGGGATCATACCTGCAATCATGGCAATACTGGTCATCAGAATAGGTCGGATACGACTGTTTGCGGCAATAACAACTGCCTGACGGGCATCTTTCAGTTCCAGTCTTAAATTTTCGGCATTGGTTACCATCAGAATAGCATTTGCTACTGAAACCCCCACAGACATGATTAATCCCATGTATGATTGCAGATTCAGCGTAGAGCCTGTCAGCAGAAGCATTCCCAGTGCCCCAACCACTACAGCCGGAATAGCAGAGAGTACTACAAAAGAAAGCTTGAAGGATTGGAAAGTTGCACTTAGCAACAAGAAGATAATGACAATGGCAATGATCAATCCGGTTTGAAGGCTGCTCAACGTATCCGTTAATAGTTGCGTCTGTCCTTTCTGTTCCACAATTACCCCGCGTGGTGGTTCGCCAGCTTTGCGAATGGCCTCTTTTACAGCTTTATCTGCTGCACCTAAATCTTTCCGGAATACATTGGCATTGATGGTTACCAGTCGGTTTGGACCCGAACGGTCATATTGACCTGGTGCTGTCTCCTCAGAAAACGTAGCTACATCAGACAATACCGGATGTTGGGCCCCTGTATGTAAGGGAATATTGCCAATATCCTCAACAGTACTCATCAGGTTTTCAGGAATCTGTACCTGTACCTGATAGGCAAGGCCTTTTGCATCATCCAGCCAGAGGTTTTTATCCGTAAAACGACTGGAAGATGTGGCTGCCACCAGTGAACGTGCTACCTGTGATGAAGTCACTCCCAGTTGCCCTGCCCGTTGGCGATCCATTTCTACTTTCAACACGGGATAGGATAGAGGTTGAGCAATTTGTACATCCCGTAAGAACGAAACCTGCTTCATCTGGTCCAAAATCTTTTGAGCAAAGCGTCCTGCCTCTTTGACATCTTTGGCTGCAACAGTTACCTCAATAGGAGTGGCTGACCCCTGACTCATGATCTTATCTACCAGCTCAATCGGTTCGAACAATACTCTTAATCCTGGTATCTCGGTTGTCATTCGTTTACGCAGTTTCTCTTGGAGAGCATCCATGCGAACTGAAAAACCTTCAGCAAGTGCCACTTGTAGCACAGCCTCATGAGGTCCACTATTAAATACAAATATGTTGGAAGTACCATAACTGGAAGGCACTGTACCTACATATGCTGAAGAGATCTCTACATGATTAGGACCCACTTCTGAACGAATAATATCCAATACTTTTAACGTTGCTTCTTCTGTACGTTCCACCCGTGTTCCATCCGGTACCCGTAACCGAAGCTGAAACTGATTACTGTTTGCTTTTGGTAGAATGTCTGTTCCAATCAGAAGAAATCCTCCTACGACAAATAATACTGATACCACAAGATATCCAATAACCGTAGTTTTTCCAGAGGATAATACCCTTTCCAGGAACTGGCTGTATTTGAGTTTGAATTTGTCAAATCCCTTTGGTGCTGGCGCATGGTGTTTTTCTTCTTCAATCATATCGGATATTTCCTGTTTGTCCAGTGCCAGTGTTGGCGCTTCATGAGGTGGATGGCTTTTTAACAACCAATTTGCCAAAACAGGCACAAACGTCTGAGACAACAGGAAGGATGCTATCATCGCAAAGCCTACCGAGAGCGATAGTGGCAGGAACATAGAACGAGGGATACCGCTCATAACAAACGCTGGAGCAAATACTGCCAGAATTGCCAGCAGAATCAGAAACTCGGGAAATGCAATCTCTTTACAGGCATCCCAGATAGCCTGCGCCTTGGGTTTCCCCATTTCCAGGTGCTGGTGAATATTTTCTATCGTTACCGTTGCCTGATCGACAAGTACCCCAATAGCTAGTGCTAATCCGCTCAATGTCATAATATTAATAGACTGGCCTGCCAGTTGAAGCAGAATAACCGCAGAAAGTACAGAGATAGGAATCGTCAATACCACAATGATTACACTCCGCCAGTCTTTCAGGAATAACAGCACCATCAACCCTGTCAATACTGCTCCTAAAATACCTTCCGTTACAAGACTCTTTAATGCATTGGTTACATATACGGACTGATCAAACTCATACGAAACCTTTACATCTTCTGGAATGGCATTGCGAAGTTCCGGCATTGCCTTTTTGATGTTGTTTACTACCGCCAGTGTAGACGCATCAGACTTTTTAACAACCGGGATATATACTGCCCGGCGTCCGTTGACTAATGCATAACTTACTGTAATATCCGCTCCATCTTCTACAGTGCCGATATCCCGTACAAATACGGTAGGACCTGATCCAATCCGAATAGGTATATTCAGGAAATCTTCAGGCTTGCGCACCAGAGAATTGACAGGAGTCATCAGCGTTTTGTCTCCCATACGAATGTTTCCGGCAGGGGAGGGCTGGTTATTAGACACAATCGAACGAATAATTTCTTCCGGTGTAAGATTGTAGCTGCGTACCAATTGAGGATCTACCTTAACCACAATGGTACGTTGGTTTCCCCCAAAAGGAGGAGGGCTGGATACCCCTTCAATCCGGGAGAACATAGGTCGTATTCTTGAAGAAGCAAAATCCTGTATCTCATTTAAGGATCGGGTTTTGCTTTCAAATACCAGCTGACCAACCGGAACCGAACTGGCGTCAAAGCGTACCACCTGGGGTGGCACCGTCCCTTCTGGCATATAGGCCTTAGCACGTGAGACGTTGTTGGCTACCTCTGCCGCTGCCTGAGCCATATCCGTACCCGGATAAAACTGTAATTTGATCAGACAAAGACCCTGAATGGTTTTTACATCTACATCCTTGATTCCAGACACATACAGAAAGTGATCTTGATAACGGGTGGCGATAAAGCCATCCATCTGATCAGGGGCCATACCACCATACGGTTGTACGACATAGATAGTCGGCAGATCCAGATTGGGGAAAATATCTACCGGAATACTTGACAACGAAAGCACAGAGAAAAAGAGAATTCCCATGACGGCCACAATGACCGCAATCGGCTTTCGCAAGGCATTTCGAATTAATTGATACATATCTAAACAGTGTTTAATGACAAAAGATTAGTTAAGCTGGTTCAGAAACAGCGACAGATCACCAGTAGCCGCTGCCTGAAGTAACAGCGATCGCCAGGCATTGCTGATAGCTACGTACTGGTCTACTTCTGCCCGGTTGAGTGTAAGCAGACTTTGCATGACAGTAGGGAGATCTGTCAGACCGCTTTCGTAGCGTGCACGTGCCTGATTCATTGCCCGGCGGGCAGCATTTAACTGAACAGGTGCCAGTCTGGCCTGATCCAATGTAAGGGCAAACTGCATTTCTGATTCACGAAATTGCCGATTGAGTTTTAGTGACTGATCATTGTATAGCTCCTGATACCGTTGCAACTGGGCTTTTTCGCTTTGGTAATCGTTGTGGACCTTGAAAATGCTGGTCAGGTTCCAGCGGGTTGAGATACCAATCATGTAGTTATATACCTGATAGTTAACCCCACTCGCAAAGTCAGTCCGGTATGAGTCGTCCTTATTGGAGACACCTGATCCTCTGGCCCAGCCTGCAGCCAGAAAGGAAATAGAAGGGCGAAATGACCTGCGAACAGCGATACTTCTGGCTTCTGCAACTGAAGTCTGAGCTTGGTACAGACGTAACAGCGGATTGTTCTGAATAGAAGAAGCTCCTGTAGGTATAATCGGAAGCTTTGTGTAAAAGCTCATGCTATCTACAGCTAGGCTATCCTGAAGATTTCCTGTTAACTCTGAAAGACGCAGACGTTGCGCTTTTTCATTGCGTTGGCTTTCCAGCAGTAGAAGTTGAGCTTTGGTATATTCTGCATTGGCAAGCGAACTATCTACACCAGGACGCATTCCGGAAGAAACGCCTGATGCTACAACTTCTCTGAAAATACGGGCTCTTTCCAGATTGCTCCGTTGTACCATTACCAGTTTCTGACTGATCAAGAGCAACAGATAGGAATCAATCACCCGGATTTGTTGCTGGAACAACTCGTTTTCATATTCCAGCTGGCTGCGAGCCATCTCATTGCGTGCTGCCTGTACATTGGCGGCTACTTTACCAAAGTTGATGATTTTCCATTCCAGCAAAGCCGTTGTAAAGCTGCCAAAGACACCCTGATAAATATTGTCAGGACGAATACCGCCCGAAGGTGATATGGCAGTTCCTTCATTAGGATAGTAGGACCCCGTAACACTATTATTGGTAGCGTATGTATACTGATCCTGTATGATTACATTAGGCAGATACTCTGTGTTGGCAGACTTTACTCTTCGTTGTGCACTAGTCACTTCTGCTTGTTTGGCTTTTAGTAAAGGATAGTTTTGTTTGCTTTCATTCAAAACCTGCTGCAAGTTTACCTGTTGCCCCTGGCCGGATATTGTTGCACCTACCAATAATAGAGTCAATAAAGTAAGCCTTGTAAAATATCGTGTTTTGGATGGCTGAGATGACTCTTTCTCCTGTGACTGAACCGACGGATGAAAGGTGTTTTGTATCTCTAAAAGAATTGATGTTGGATGATTCATTGGTATCAAAAGAATAAGGTTTTAGGATTCCAACTAAGATTCGATACCAAAACTAGGAGCCAATTCTGGAAATATTTGGGAAATGAAATCCCTCTATACGAGTATTTTAAAACCTTTCTTCCAGTATTTTTCCAGAATTGGGCTATATTTTCGTTTTTATTTTACCAGTTATACGTTTCTATATCCAGCATTGTATGAAGATTCTGATCATAGAAGATGAAAAAGGGTTGTCCGAAAGTATTTCAGATTATTTAACCAAAGAAGGCTTCGTATGTGAGGTAGCCAGTAATTACTGGGAGGCGGAAGAAAAGGTCAATCTGTATTACTATGAGTGTGTGGTAGTAGATCTGATGCTGCCAGGGGGGGATGGATATGATATTGTGGGTATGCTCAAGAAAATAGCAGTCACGACAGGTATTATTATTATTTCAGCCCGTAATGCACTGGAAGATAAGATCAAAGGTCTGGAGTTAGGATCAGATGACTACCTGACAAAACCCTTTCATCTATCCGAATTGAACGCACGCATTAAGTCCCTGATACGCAGACGCCATTTTGGAGGAAATACAGAAATTACTTACCACGAGATTCGGGTGCAGACGCAATCCCGGAAGGTATTTGTGAAGGAAGAGGAAACACCTTTGTCCCGAAAAGAATATGACTTGTTGCTATACTTCCTCTCAAACGTGGATGTAGCCCTGACGAAATCCTCTATTGCCGAACATCTATGGGGTGATAATATTGACACCGTTGATTCTCTTGATATTGTTTATTCTCACATTAAAAACCTGCGCCGTAAACTTCTTGAAAAAGGAAGTACAGATTACATACAGTCTATCTACGGCATTGGGTATAAATTTGGTACTCCGTGAAACTACTTACCAAAGCCAGTGGCATTTATCTTCTGTTTCTGTTAAGCCTGTACCTGATTACAGCTCTGGCTTTTTATTGGATCACACGTGTAGTCATCTATGATGAAGTTGAGAGTCGATTGCAGGTAGAAAAACGTGATTTTGAAGCGTATATACAACTTCATCAAGCATGGTCCAGCAGTTGTTACTTTGTTGAAAACAAGATCGAAGTAATACCTGTCACTTTCAAAGAGCCGATAACAGAGATGTATAAAGACACACTGATCTACAATCGGTACGAAGACCAGGACGACCCTTTCCGGCAGATAACCTTCTATACGAAAATTGGGAATGCCGACTACAAAGTTTCTATTCGTAAATCACTGATTCAGACTTATAAGCTCATTGAAGTTATCACCTTTGTGATGGTGACATTTTTGAGCTTGCTGCTGATTTTAATGTACTGGTTTCAGCGACGACTGTCTGGAAACCTGTGGAAACCATTTTATAACACTTTATCCAAAATCAAGCAATTTGACCTGACCAGTGTGACGCCCATAGATTTGAAGAAAGAGGAAGTAGACGAATTTGATGAACTGAATCAGGTATTGAAACGTATGGCTGAAAAAATGCAGCACGATTACCGGAGTCTGAAAGAATTTACCGAGAATGCATCCCATGAAATTCAGACACCACTGGCTCTGATTAATGTACGGGTGGAACAACTGCTGCAATCCTCTTCACTTTCTCAGCAACAGACCTACTGGATTGATGAAATTTATCAGGCATCCAGACGTATGTCACGATTGCATCAAGGATTGCTGTTGCTTACCAAGATTGAAAATCATCAGTTTCGGGATGCTGAAGAGGTAAATCTGACAGACCTGGCAAGAAATAAAGTTCTTGACTTTGAAGAGTTTCTGGTTATGCGTCAGCTAACCGTAGATGTTGATCTGAAAGAACCGTTTCTGGTAAATATTTCTCCTGCACTTGCAGACAGCTTAGTAAATAACCTGTTGAGCAATGCCATCAAATATAGTAAGCCTGAAGGTATACTACGCATCTTTACGCACGCCAGGCAATTATGTATATACAATAGTGGTGAGCCACTGAAAAATGATCCGGAGAAACTTTTTGATCGGTTCAAGAAAGACAGCGATGGTTCAGAGTCATTAGGCTTAGGGCTTGCTATTGTAAAACAGATCTGCGAAAACTACCAGTTACAACTTCAATACACCTATTCTTATGGAATGCACTGTTTTTGTGTATCTGCTCCTGTTTCCGAATTGTCATAATATGTATTTTTCCAGTCTGATAGTTGGAAAGCTTAGTGTTTTAAAGCAGGAAAAATACAGAAAACGAAAAGATTATCCTCTGTATTGAAATGAATCTGAAAACGATTTCCTAAGTTTGCAGCTGCTTTTGTTTTTACATTGTTCGTTTTCAATGGACAATGTACTTTTTTATCTGCACAGATCTGTAGCGCAGGATACTGTTAAAAAAAGGATTGTCATGTTTAATTATCTTACCAACACGTTTTCTTATTCAGAGAGATACCTTCTCTGATGTTCTTCATTAACATGTTTAAAAAATCATTGGAAAGCCTGCAACAGGAAGCTGCACAAACTCAGGGAAATACATTGAAGCGAAGTTTGGGTGCAGTGAATCTGATTGCTATTGGCATTGGGGTTATTATCGGAGCCGGCTTGTTTTCGCTGACGGGACTGGCCGCTGCAAATAATGCAGGGCCGGCTGTGACCATATCTTTTATAGTGGCAGCTGTAGGGTGTGCATTCAGTGCTCTATGTTACGCTGAGTTTTCATCTATGGTGCCTGTGGCCGGAAGTGCCTATACGTATTCGTATGCTACGGTAGGTGAGTTGTTTGCCTGGATTATTGGCTGGGATTTGGTACTGGAGTATTCTGTCGGAGCGGCTACTATTGGTATTAGCTGGTCTCAGTATCTGGTAAAATTTTTATCAGGTTACGGTATCTATCTTCCTCCTCAGTTTATACAGTCTCCTTTCGAGAGTATGAAACTGGCTGATGGTACAGAAGTGCACGGAATTATAAACTTGCCTGCTGTGCTAATCATTGTGCTGATTACAGGCATTATCATTCGAGGTACAAAAGGTTCAGCTCTGTATAATGCCTTGGTAGTAGCTTTGAAGGTAGGCGTTGTCATTGTTTTTATTGCTCTGGGATGGAAGTATATCAATCCAGCTAACTATCAGCCTTATATCCCTGCGAATACAGGTACTTTTGGGGAGTATGGATGGAGTGGCATCCTAAGAGGAGCTGGAGTTGTATTTTTTGTGTTTATCGGTTTTGATATTGTAGCCACTATGGCACAGGAGTCGAAGAATCCTCAGCGAAATATGCCAATCGGGATTATTGGCTCTCTGGCTATTTGTACCTTTTTGTTTGTTGCGTTTAGTCATGTCATGACCGGACTGGCAAATTATACCGAATTTAAAAATAGTGCTGCTCCGGTAGCTATTGCTATTCAAAAAACGCCTTATGCATGGTTGAGCCCCGTGATCATTCTGGCAATTTTGGTTGGATATACATCCGTTATTCTGGTTGATTTACTGGGACAGTCAAGAGTTTTTTATTCTATGAGCAAAG
The DNA here is from genome assembly GCF_030068605.1 of Xanthocytophaga agilis. Lineage (NCBI taxonomy): Bacteria > Pseudomonadati > Bacteroidota > Cytophagia > Cytophagales > Rhodocytophagaceae > Xanthocytophaga > Xanthocytophaga agilis. The sequence continues at coordinate 203,173 of NZ_JASJOU010000008.1, read as the reverse complement.
ATGGATTACTTCCGGCTGTTTTTTCGGAATTACACCCAAAGTTTCGTACACCTTACAAGTCCAATATTTTATTGTGTGCATTTATTAGTTTGTTTGCAGGCTTGGTTCCTATCAGTGTAGTTGGAGAAATGACAAGTATTGGAACACTGCTGGCATTTGTGATGGTATGCATTGGAGTAATGGTTCTGCGAAAAACAAACCCTGATACCCCTCGCGCTTTTAAAACCCCTTTAGTTCCCGTTGTGCCTATTCTGGGAATTATCACATGTATTATTATGATGGTTTATTTACCAGCTGATACCTGGATTCGATTGATTCTATGGTTGGCGATTGGTTTGGTTGTATATTTTGTATATGGGAAGAAGAATAGCAAACTTCGTCAGGAATATTTACAAAAAGTATCTGGAAAATAGATTAAGTGATCTTTGTGGAGAAAAAATAAGTCTGGTACAGAGCCAAGCTACAACAAAAGTCAGGTATTGAATGCCTGACTTTTGTTTATTTCTTACTTATCTGTCAATGGTATTTTTTTAAGGTAAATACATCTTTAAGATATTTCTATTGTCATAATTTTGAACAAGATGGTTTAACAATTGGATTTAATTAAAAAAAGACTTTACTTAATAAGACGCACGGAACCGCCAGAATATACGTATGCTTTTTATACGAAATATATTTTTAAGTCTATCACTCTTCTTTCTCTTTACAGTTGCTTTTACTCAGGTTACCAATCTTAATCAGATTGTGACGCAAATGCCTGAGACCTCTGTGGAGACCTATGAAGCGCTAATCGAAAAATATACTTCCGATTTTGAACATTTATCTGATAACCGGCGTGCGTATGAATTGCAGAAAGTGATCACTCTGGCTGAGAAAGCAGCAGATCCCAAAGTACAGATCTATTTTTATATGTTGGCAGGTGCAATGTATTATGGTGAGAGGTCCTTTAATAAGTCAGATAGTATATATGAGGCTACGTTAAAACAGGCTCTTGAAGAACAGTTATATCCTGAAGCCGGTCTTATCTGTATTAAGCTGGGAAATCTCAATCAAAGTGTACATAAGTCTTCACAGGCACTGAAATTCTATCAGCAGGCTCTCCAGTATTTTGAAAAATTACATAAAAACGCCTTTATCTTGCGTATACGTTACCTTGTTGGGGATCTCTATTACAAGGTCAAAGATTATACGAATTGTATTGCTAATTTACAGGAGATAGTCAGATCTTCGCCTGATTCATTGAATAAACGTGGGTATATATCTACATTTAACACTATAGGACTGGCTTATAGTGATATGAGGAACTATGCTAAGGCTATTCAGTTCTTTGAAAAGTCAATGCAGGCAGCCAGAACCTATAAGGATACCGTCTGGATAGGAATTGCTGCCAGAGGTATAGGGAATAGCTATAAAATGGAGGGTAACTACACAAAAGCTTTGCTTTTTTACTTTCAGGACCTGGATATAGCTATTTATCGTAAATTCTGGGATGAGGCATTGACTGTTAGTCTGTCTATAGCCGAAGTATATGAATATACAAAGCAGTCTGATCTGGCGCAGACGTATTATGAGAAAGCTATTGAATTTCAAAAAAACGTTCACAATTCTGAGCTGAACTATACATTTCATAAACAGTTGGCCAGATATTACCAGAAGACTGGCAGACATGAATTAGCAACACAAAGTCTATTTTGGGCAGATAGCCTGAGCAAACTACTTTTTGACCAGAGTCAGATTATTCGGGAGATTCGGCTGAAGTCTTCGTTTGAACTGGAAAAGAAGGAAAGTGAATATAGGTTATTACTGGCTGAAAGTCGTGAACGACAGCAACAGATTATTTTTGTAACAGTGATAAGTGCACTTATACTAACTTCTTTGTTGCTAACCTATATTGTCAGAGAGAAGATTCGTACAAACAAGCTATTGCATTCACAGAAAATGGATCTGGAGTATAAGAATGAAGAACTTGCGGCTGTAAGTGAAGAACTAAGTGCCAGTAACGAAGAATTACAGGCGAGTAATGAAACGCAACTTATATTAATGGATAATCTTCATCAACGTAATCAGGAAATTGAATTTCTGAATAAAGATCTGGAGCGACAAGTGCAAGCCCGAACAGCAGAACTGGAGGCTACAGTTTCAAATTTGACTCAACAAAATCAGGATATTCAACAGTTTACCTATATTGTCTCCCATAATCTGAGAGCCCCTGTAGCCCGTATTCTGGGTTTGCTGCATTTGATAGAAACAGATAAAGATGAGGATACAACATCTCCTGATCATGAATTGGTAGAATTACTGCATAAAGCGGCTCATGACATGGATATAACCATTAGTGATCTCACATCTATATTATCTATCAAAAACAATGTAGATCAGTATAAAGAAAAGATTGATACAGCAAGACTTGTGAGTTATACGGTGGACCTGTTTAATGACCAGATAGAAAATACACACGCAAAAATAGATAGTACTATTGAGGTCCCTGAGATTGTTACAATCCGGAGTTATATGGAAAGTATTCTGTATCACCTTATTTCGAATGCTCTCAAATATCGCTCACCTGAACGAATTCCCTGGGTTTCTATTCATATTTCTGCTACAGAGGCAGAAAATGTTTTGAGTGTAGAAGATAATGGAATAGGCTTTGACCTGGCAGATGCGGAATTGTACAAGATCTTTGGTCTCTATCAGCGTTTACATACTCACGTAAAAGGAAAAGGGTATGGACTCTTTCTGGTAAAAACACAGGTGGAGGTATTACATGGCTGGGTAGTGGTCAAAAGTAAAGAGAATGTTGGAAGTCGTTTTGAAATACATTTACCCAAATAATGGATTGTTTAGAGGATAATAACATCTAACAGTAATTTTGAATCAAGATAGCGTTAGTTGGACGCATAATTTACTTTAGCAGGAAATAACTGCTTTAACTCTCTCTCCAGTACACTTAAAACAAAGTGTTGTCCCTTTGCACTCAAATGTCCATGGTCAATAAATGTATTGTAGTCATTGGTAATGTCTTTGTATTGGTCTTCATTCAGATTAATCAGTACATCACTTTTATTGAATAAGGCACTGATATCATTTTCGAATTTCTGATAATCTGATTTACCTAATTGGTAGAGCTTATAGGGCACAGGACTAAAATAACCGATTACTTTAATATTTTTATGGCGAAGTTTGATCAGTGTTGTATTCAGCTCCTTATAGGCAACCGGATCAATCTCTGTTTTTTCATATTGTCGTTTGGCTGCCTTTTCCTCGATAGAACGTTTGGAGTCTATATTGTGTGTTTCTTTTTCAAAATTGTTCCAACCTACTGTATTGTGCAAATCCGGAGCATAGCGATGAGGTGCTATGTTATTATTTCGGACAAAATACAAAAGATACGTTTTGAGCAGGTTGGTAGAACCCAATGCTCCAAAGTATTCTTCTGTTGTGATATTGGCACTTTTTCGGCCATGATCTTTAGTCAGATAAGGGTCCAGACAGATGATAGCGAACTTCATATTTCCCCTTTCTACAATATTATCGACCAGATAATTGAGTTCGGAGATGTTAGCGCCCATAATGCTGGCATTATAGATCCTGTACTCTTTTATTTGTTCGGGATTCAAGTTTGCAGATAATGAGGGACCCAGAATAAAACCTTCAAAATTTTCGGGAATATACCGATAGGACATCAGGTATTTGGATGTCCGTTCATTGATATATACTTTACGATCTTTCTTTCCTCTGAATAGTCCATATATATCAATGAAATAATTGATTCCAGCCATAAGAGTTACCAACACAAGGGTTAGTATAACATACGTAAAAAGAAACTTTTTGCTATTCATGATGGATTAAAATATCAGGTGTTGATCTTCTTACATTAAAAATCAAAATAAAGGAAATCATTGGAGGTAATGGAGTTCAGATAAATCAGTCCTATCAGCGTAAGGCCTAGCATATACAACAGATGTTGTGTATTGAATCGGAACTCCTTGGCAAGTTGTGGTGGATTTTTCAAAAACAGGAAGAACATTCCTGCCACTAAAGTAGGATAGATATAAATATCGGTCAGTACTTTTGAGCCCGTATAGCTGACAGAACCTATCCCTACCATGCTTTTTAGTACAGCTAGTGCATCACCCACAGAGGTAGCCCGAAAGAATACCCAGGCAAAATTGACATATAACAAGGTGATGAGTAAACCAACACTGTCAGAGATAACGATTTTAGTCTTTTGCCATAATCTATGTACTACCAGTCCAAATCCGTGCATAAATCCCCAGATAAGAAATGTCCAGTTTGCGCCATGCCATATTCCACCTACCAGGAAGGTCACCATCAGGTTGTTTAGAGTAAGCAATTCTCCTTTGCGGTTTCCTCCTAATGGAATATAGATGTATTCCCGCAGAAAATTGCCTAATGTAATATGCCATCTTCTCCAGAAGTCCTGCAGATTGGTAGCTTTGTAGGGTGAGTTAAAGTTGATAGGTAATGTAATATTGAATAATAACCCCGCTCCAATGGCCATATCTGAATAGCCGCTAAAGTCAAAATAAAGCTGTACAGCATAGGCAATGGATGTAATCCAGCTATCCACAAATGACAGGTGAGTTGCATCACCATAGCCGGCATTCGCAACAATGGCAAATGTGTCTGCAATCGCAATTTTCTTTATCAGGCCAAGTAGAAATATATATAGCCCTTTCAGGAAATTCTCTGTATTGAATTGTTTTTTACTTTCATCCTGAAACTGCGGCATAATGTCTTTATGATGAACAATCGGACCTGCAATGAGTTGCGGGAAGAATGCTACAAACAGACAGAAGTTTAGAAAGTCATATCCTTTGGTTTTACCTTTGTAGCTGTCTGTAATGTAGGCGAATTTCTGAAAGGTGAAGAAGCTTATTGCCAATGGAAGTGCAATTTTATCAATAACAATATCTTCTGTAAGCAGCAGATTGAAATTATCTACAATGAAGTTGGTGTACTTATAGTAGAGCAATACAGACAAGTTACCCAGAAGACAAGTGATATAAAATATCTTACGGGTTTTGGGGTTTTCAATATAGTTTAATTTCTGGCCAGCAAAATAGTTGATGACCATAGAAGTGCATATCAGTAAAAGAAAGATAGGCTTCCACCAGGCATAAAAGAATAGTGAACAGGCTAATAACCACACTTTGCCTGGTTTGTCAAACCCATATTTATTTAGCAGGAAATATACCGTTAAAGTAATAGGTAGGAAGAATGCCAGAAATTCAAATGAATTAAATAACATGTTGATGTTCAGAATATGAGCAGCTATTTGTCCTTCAATGATTTAGGCTTGGTCGTGAAGATGTCTACCTACAAAGATACCTGTGAGGGGAAAGAATTATTTTATATTAATATAGGGTGATATTACGTGGTAGGAAAATATAGGATATTGATTCTGTATTCAATCCAAAAGAATAAAAGTATCTTTGTCGAAATACACGTCTTCTCTCTATTGTGAACTTGAACATCCATTCACTGCCATATGACCTGATAGCTGCCTCTGCTGAAACTATATGTGCAGAGGGAATTCATATCGTCAGTTATCGGGCAAACGAAAATTCAACAAAAAATCGGGTAACATTAAACCAGAATCTGTTTAGCTTTCTCACAGAAGGGCAAAAAGTGGTTTCGTACTCGCAAAAACATGCTCGTATTGATTCTTCCCAGTTTCTGTTGTTGTCTTCCGGTAATTGTCTGATGACTGAAAAGCTTATTTCAGAGCAGGGTGGCTATAGCAGTACTTTGTTATTTTTTGATAATAAAGTATTAACAGATTTTTTTTTGAAGTACGCAGGCCTATTTACCCGTTCCTCCCGAAAGCAGTCACCAGATGAGCCTTTTGTGGTTTTTGAGAAAGATGACTTTCTGAAAAATTATATTGCATCATTGAGCCTTATGTTATCTGCCGGAAAGAGTGTTTCCACAGAAATGGCACGACTGAAGTTTGAAGAGATTATGTTGTATCTGGCTGACAGATTTCCTGAGAAATTATTAGGATTGCGTACCTGTATACAGGAAGATCAGAGTGATTTTGAGATTCGGAAAACAGTCGAAACGCATAGTGAGAATCATGTTACCATAGAAGAACTTGCATTCTTATGCAATATGAGTGTTTCGACATTTAAACGCAGATTTACAAAGCTTTACGGGACGTCTCCTAACAAATGGATGCTTCAACGCAGAATGGAGACTGCCGCCAGGCTATTACAGCAGGCAGAGGAAAAGCCTAGTGATGTATATTACAAAGTAGGATATGAAAATCTATCCAGCTTTATTCAGTCCTTTAAACAGACTTTTGGAGTTACCCCTAAAGAGTACCAGAACCAGAAGTTGAACGTTTAGCAATAGTTTTTGATCCGATAGCCTTACTCTATTCTTTTTAGGTACGGGTACCTTTGCATTGTAACTATTAAACAACAGATACAATGAAAAAAGGACTTGCATTACTTACAGCCTGCCTGATGATTGGTACTATGGCAATGGCCCAGACATTTACGTTAAAGAGTAAGGAAATTGGAGGACAAGCCACTCAGAAAGAGTTTGCTAATAGCTTCGGATGTCATGGAAGCAATATATCTCCTCAACTCTACTGGGAAAATGTACCTGCCGGAACCCAAAGCTTTGCAGTGACTATCTATGACAAAGACGCACCTACAGGAAGCGGTTTCTGGCATTGGGTGATATTTAACATTCCTGCTAACGTTACAGAATTGAAAGCTGGAGCTGGAGATATTAGCAAATCGTTGGCTCCAGCTGGTTCTATACAAAGTGTGACAGATGCTGGTGCACCAGGTTACATCGGACCTTGCCCTCCTCCGGGTGCCCCACACGAGTACCTGATTACCGTATATGCTTTGAAGAGCAAACTCTCTCTGGACAAAAACGCCAGCCCTGCTTATGTGGGATTTAACTTATTTGGAAATACTATTGCGAAAGCCTCTATTGTGATGTATGCTCAACAATAGAAGGGTTGACTGCTAATCTATTGTCTTAATAAAACGGTTTGCAAAAAGTACTTGCAAACCGTTTCTGTTTTATACTATCTAATAAATGAGTGGTTTGTAATAAGGATAAATAATTGAATGTTTTCTTTAAAATATTGTAGATTGCTCATGTTTGCTAAACCTTCAATGGCTTTCCAACCAGAAGCTTCAGACAAGAATATATACCCTGTAAACCTGAAATTCTCACTCAACCATCTGTTACAATGAGCACACACAGAAGAGACTTTATAAAAGGTATCGGAGCTACCGCTCTGGGCATTAGCTTATTTCCCACAAATTACGTGTATGCTAGCATCCTGAATCAGAAAGGTATTTCAGGATTGGCGCGTACAAGTCCTGAATCACAAGGTGTTTCTTCTTCTTCAATTCTTAATTTTATAAAAGCTACCCGTTCTTCAGGTATAGACTGGCATAGCTTTATGCTGTTGCGTCATGGAAAAGTGATTGCAGAAGGGTGGTGGCAACCGTTTGCTGCTGAGTATAAACATACCTTATATTCTCTGTCTAAAAGTTTTACGAGTACTGCCATCGGGTTGTTGGTGAAGGAGGGAAAGCTGAGTGTTGAAGATTCTGTATTGTCTTTGTTTCCGGATGAAGCGCCTGCCTCTCCGGATGAGAATTTAAAGCAGATGAAAGTAAAACATTTGCTTACCATGAATACTGGACATGGAGAGGATACTATGCCTAAATTGCGTGAGCAGGAGAAACAACAAACCTGGACAAAAACTTTTTTGAGTCAACCTGTAGCTTTTCAGCCCGGAACGCATTTTCTCTATAATACAGGAGCTACCTATATGCTGGGAGCTATTGTACATAAAAAGACAGGGCAGACACTGACGCAATACCTGGAGCCACGTCTGTTTCAGCTATTGGGTATTAAAAATTATGATTGGGAAGTCTCACCTCAAGGATTAAATACTGCCGGATATGGGTTGCGTGTAAAAACAGAAGACATTGCCTTGCTTGGACAATTGTATCTGCAGAAAGGTAAGTGGAATGGGAAAGAAATTCTGTCAGAAAGCTGGGTTGATGATGCTACCAAAGCACAAACGACCTCACAGGCTGGGGATGGTGACTGGAGTCAGGGGTATGGATATCAGTTCTGGCGTTGTAAACCCGGTTTTTATCGAGGCGATGGTGCATTTGGGCAGTATTGCTTTGTTATGCCACAATATGATGCAGTACTTGTTGTAACAAGTGAAAGCTGGGATATGCAAAAATCAATGAACGTTGTGTATGAACATCTGCTTCCCGGAATTAAAGATGGTAAGCTAAACGAAGACAGTACTACTTTATCCGAGTTGAAAAAAGAGTTGGCTGGACTAAAATTATCGGTTCCTGTAGGAAATGTGCAGTCTCCATCTGCTGCAAAGTGGAATAAGAAAGTCATTCAATTGGAGAAGAATGAATATGGTGCTACACAACTACAATTTGACTTTACAAAAGATGCTTGTTCTATTACAATAAAGACAGCAAGTGGACCACATACAATAAAGTTTGGATGGCAGAACTGGTTTGTGAACAAAGATTCTGTTCCGTATATTTTTTCAGTAGCAGGCAGAAACCCTGTACCTTCAAAAATAGCTGGTACAGCTACCTGGATAAACGATACTACCTTACAACTCAATCTGCGGTTTGTAGAAGCTATTCATGGAGATAAGCTGACATGTGTCTTTGATGGAGGCAATGTCTCTGTTGCTTTATTAAATAGTGTAGCTGAAAATGCGAAGAATACACCAGAAAAGAGAACTGGCCTAACAGGGAAGATAAGTTAAGAAAAAAGTTATAGAATTATGTTTTTGATTTATAGTGAGTTAGGTTAGTTGCGACTTTTTTGTGAAAATATTTTTTGTCAAATGTATGTGATTTTAAAAATATTTACATACATTTGCACCCCGATTAAGGAACAACGGTCTATTCGTCTAGGGGTTAGGACGCATCCCTTTCACGGATGAAACACGGGTTCGATTCCCGTATGGACTACAAAAAACAAGAAATACTGTTTTCAACGCAGGAAAAGGCATCGAGAGATGCCTTTTTGCATTATATATACTTTATCTAATTCGAATATACCACAACTTTGCTGTAGCCAAAAATTGTATTTTGTATGTATATACATGTAATTTTCATGGTTGGATATTTTATATAGAAATTCGAGTATAGATTGCACGATGTTTTACTTTAAAAATCTCATTTTTATGCTTAAAAAAGAGAAAAGATAGAAATCCTTTTTGTAGTGCGTAAAAACCAAACTAAAAAAATCTCTGTTAGTGTATATGTGAGTATTACTCATAGCGGTCTGAAGTCTGAGGACTTTAGCTCATTTATAAAGGTGTTACGTGAGTACTGGAATAGCAAATCGCAGCTGATAATGTCGGGGACAGAAGAAGCGATGGCAGATGATGAACGTCTGATCCTAATGCGTACTGACATTAAGCAATGCTACAATGAACTACTTAAAGAAGGAAAGACACCGAAAGCCATTGCCATCCGGGAAATGTACCTGAAAAAAACACAGCACCTCTTTCTCTAAAGGAACTCATTGAACGTTAAGATCGAAACAGGAAAGAAAAGGCAACTGTCGATACCTATGAGACACGACAACGCAATATTCTTAATTACCTGCAGTTGATTCTTAGGAATAGATTTATCTGTACTTAAAAGCTCAGTTTTTAGCTGAGCTCTTTTATTTCACAAAGTTATTGAGTCTTGATTTTATTTATCGTAATATTGCAATAAAACAATTAATGTTATATGGGCCTTACCAAAACAGAATCTTTCACAGAGCGGCAAAACAAACTAGCTTCGGTTTTCAAAGCCTTAGCCCATCCGGCACGTGTAGCTATTCTTCAGGTTCTTATTGAAAAAAATGCGTGTATCTGTGGGGATATTGTAGAAGAGTTGCCTTTATCTCAGCCTACAGTTTCTCAACATCTGAAAGAACTGAAAAGTGTAGGGTTGATTAAAGGAGAGATAGAAGGAACTAGTGTCTGTTATTGTATCAATGAACAGACTTGGAATGAAGTTAAAGAATTAGCGACCACTTTATTTGCTTCATATACGAATAAGACATCCTGTTGTTAATATTTTCTCACTAAATCCATTTTGTTATGACTCTGGATACCTCTGTATCTACTCTTTTCCCTGCATTACAATCCTATGCCGATTCACTGCCGGAAGAATTTTCTACTATTTCAGCTGAAAGAAAAGAAACACTTACTCTACTGGTCAATTTCATTGTTGAAAATACAAAAGCTAGCCAAGGAGTAAATCTGAACTTTATTTGTACACACAATTCACGACGTAGCCAGTTTGGGCAGGTATGGGCACGTGTGGCAGCTGCTTATTATGGTATTAGTGGCATACAAACTTTTTCAGGTGGCACAGAAGCTACTGCGTTTAATTATCGGGCGGTTGAGTCTTTGAAACATACAGGCTTTCAGATTACTGATGACCAGCATGCTACCAATCCTTTGTATAGTGTTCGATATAGTGAGAAAGAACCTGTTCTACAGATGTTCTCGAAGGTATATGATGATAAGGCTAATCCTGAATCTAACTTTGCTGCTATTATGGTTTGTGGTCAGGCAGATGAAGCATGTCCTTTTATTCCAGGTGCTGACAAACGAATTTCATTACCTTATACAGATCCAAAAAACGGGGATGGTACAGCTCAGGAAGCACAAGGATATAATGCAGCTAGTCGGCTAATTGCAAAAGAATTGTTCTGGGTATTTGCTGAGGTCAAAGCTCAACTAGCATAACGAGTCCATTCCCCTGATGAAGGGGCTTTTTTAGCGTTGTATTCATCGTAATATTGCAATGTTAAAATAAATACAAAAAAGTCTGCATCTTTTTGAAAGTGCCTCCGTCTTGACTATGTATTTACCAATTACCTTTTACTACAACTATAAAACTTTTATTATTCATTTCACCTAAAACTAACTACGATCATGGAAACCTTAGTAAACAATGTGGAAGATCTTGCTTCAGCAGAGACGCTAAAACAATTGGTTCGTGAAAAATACACGCAGATTGCAGATCAGTCAAAAGAACTTAATGAATCGTCCTGTTGTGGTAGTGCTACATCTTCAACTGCTACTGGCTGCTGTACTATTGATAGTGCTGTTATGGCAGAAAGTTATCAGGAACTACAAGGATATGTCGCTGATGCAGATTTAGGGTTAGGCTGTGGCTTGCCTACCGAATACGCCCACATTAAAGAAGGGAATACCGTAGTAGATTTAGGTAGTGGGGCCGGTAATGATGCGTTTGTAGCTCGTTCTATTGTAGGCGAAAAAGGTAAAGTACTAGGGATTGACTTTACCGAACGAATGATAGAAAAAGCCCGTGAGAATGCTGATAAACTAGGCTTCAATAATGTAGAGTTTCGTCAGGGCGACATTGAGAAAATGCCTTTATCTGCAAATACAGCCGATGTAGTAGTAAGTAATTGCGTACTGAATCTAGTGCCCAACAAATTGAAAGCATTGGTAGAAACGTTGCGGATACTTAAACCGGGTGGACATTTTTCTGTGTCTGATATCGTATTGGAAGGTTCCTTACCTGAAGGATTGCGTAAAGATGCTGAAATGTATGCAGGGTGCGTAGCTGGAGCTATCCAGAAAGAAGACTACATGCAGTTAATTGAAGTTGTAGGGTTTCAGAACATTCAGATCCAGAAACAAAGACGAATTAACTTACCAGATCAGGTATTAAATCAGTACTTATCACCTGTTGAAATAGAAGAATACAAAACGGGTAAGAGAGGAATTTACAGCATTACAGTATATGGAGAGAAACCAGTTCCTTGTTGTGAACCTGGTTCAGGTTGCTGCTAATCTGATTTCATTTTAATGGACAAATTTTACCCATTGATGGTTCTAACACTTGCTGGAACCATCAATGGGCAATTAAATATCTGTTTTATTTAGATTATATGAGCTTAACACCTATTCAAAAAGTCAAACAACTTTCTTTTTTAGATCGTTATCTTACCCTATGGATTTTTCTGGCAATGGCTTTAGGAGTCGCTATTGGTTATTTCATTCCAGAAACTCCCAACTTTATTAATCAATTTCAGGTCGGTACTACTAATATTCCATTAGCTATTGGTTTGATACTAATGATGTATCCACCTTTAGCAAAAGTTAAGTATGAAGAATTGGGCAATGTCTTTAAAAATACCAAAGTATTAGTTTTGTCTTTGGTTCAAAACTGGATCATTGGTCCAGTGCTCATGTTTGGTCTTGCCTTGCTACTGTTACCTGATAAACCTGATTATATGATAGGATTGATTATGATTGGTATTGCCCGTTGTATTGCGATGGTAATTGTCTGGAATGATCTGGCGAAGGGAGACAATGAATATGTAGCTGGGTTGGTTGCTTTTAATAGTATCTTTCAGGTGCTGTTTTATAGTGTGTATGCCTATATCTTTGTGACTGTATTGCCTCCTTTGTTTGGGGTGAAAGGAGTGGAAGTAAATATCAGTATTGGACAAATTGCTGAAAGTGTATTTATCTATCTGGGTATACCTTTCATGGCAGGAATGATTACCCGTTATGTATTAGTGAAAGCTAAAGGAAAAGAATGGTATAATACTGTTTTTATTCCTAAAATCAGCCCAATCACGCTGGTAGCATTATTATTTACCATTGTAGTCATGTTTAGTTATAAAGGCAATTTGATTGTACAGATTCCATTAGATGTATTCAGAATTGCTCTGCCTTTGATTGCCTATTTTGTGATTATGTTCTTTTCAGCTTTTTATCTGGCGAAAAAGGCAGGTGCTGACTACGCTAAATCTACATCGCTGGCGTTTACAGCTGCTGGAAATAATTTTGAATTAGGTATTGCCGTTGCGATTGCTGTATTTGGTATTGATTCAGGAATAGCCTTTGCAGCTGTGATCGGACCACTCATTGAAGTACCAGTACTAATCCTGCTAGTAAAGGTTGCTGTTAGACAACAATCTACCTTTCCAAAGCAAGCAACTGTAAAGTCTTAACGTAATTCAACAAATTGTACTAACTCATTATTTGTCCTATACCCTACAATGGGCTAGGCTTATAATGGGTTTAGTTTTCCTTGGAAAAATTTCTTAACATAAGAGGGATTATTTTTCTAAGAAGGATAGACTCTACATAATAAGGTTCCATTTCTTTAGTTGAAAAGCACACAGATATAAAAGGGACCTTTACTTCTCAAGAACAAGAGTTGCTTCATCCGGAACAGGCTTACGATTGGGACGAAGAAGAAGAAATGGAGGTGCCACGCGATCTGACGCCTGTAAAAATTAGTGAGTTGCTGCCCTTATTGGAGAAGCTCATACAACTACTGAGACAGGAAACAGGGCTGTCTCTGAACTGGATGAGATTATTCCAGCGTTGCATAGTCTGCAAAAGATTACAGATAAAGTAATATATTATCAAATTGCTATTTAGCAAGTGCACAGATTGTAAAATACCTTTCTTGCAAGACTTACAAACAAAAACGGCTTCAGAATTCTGAAGCCGTTTTTGTTTGTAGACCAAGCTTTTACTTTAATCCTGAGAAAGAATTATTGCACCATAAGGAGCAATAGATACTGTCGCAAAAGCACCATTTTGATCCGCTTTGGCAACTGTGTCATACACAGGATGATCTGTAAACTCATCATCATAACCACCCCAATCGCTGTTAAAACGCACCTTCCATTTTCCTTTGGAAGGCATTGGAATAGTATAGTGTGTGTGTTCCTGGTCTCTGAAATTCAACACTACAACCACACTATCTTTTGGACCACCTTCCATCCAACGATGGTAGGCTACTATTTTATCTTCATGATTTACATACATAATGTGTATGTGCTGACCCATCAGGCCTTTGGTAGTCTCATGACGATTGGTACGTAAATAGATTAGGTCACGATGTAATTTGATGATACCTTTTACATCAGAGAAACGGTTCCAGTCCACCGGATCTGTATCTGAAAACCATTTATCTTCGAGTAAGGGTTGTCCCTGAAATAACATCGGAATGCCCGGAGCTGTTAACACCATCGCAACACCTAATGCTGCCCGTTTTTTGGAGTAATAATTATTCACGTTACCGGGAGATATTTCTTCTGCTACACGTGCTTTGCCATTCGCTACTTCATCATGAGATTCTGTGTAGACTACCCGACCAAATGAATCCAGGTTGTAACGCCGTGTCAGTGCATGGGTAACTGCATCCATATTTCTGTCATCGTCATGCATAGTGATAATAACATCCCGGATTGGGTGTACAAAATCGGCATCCCATTGGGAGCCATACCCACAACCTCCATCCTGCACTTTTGCTGTTACAAAGTCATTTCCATGTAAATCTTCGGCGATGGTAAGCTTGTTGGGATATTTTTCTGAGATTTCCCGGTTAATCCATTGTAAAAGGCTGAATCCGTCTTGCAAGTTATCTGCAGGGTTTTCGTTTGCATGGACATTGCGGATGTAAGGGATCATATCCATACGAAGTCCATCACAACGATATTCTTCAAGCCACATCAAGGCATTGTCCCGAATATATTGCCGCACTTCCCCTCTGCCATAATCCGGACGTGTATCTCCCCAGGGAGTAGTTGACTTCCAGTCATTATAAAAATAAATCCCTCCTTTGTTATTTTCGCTCCAGCCGTCAAACTGCCACAAGTCCATATCGCTAGGTCCGAAGTGGTTATACACTACATCCAGTATGACAGCTATATTGTTTTTATGACAGGCTTTGACAAATGCCTTAAAGGCATCCGGACCGCCATAAGCTGACTCAATAGCAAATGGATGTGCGGGGTTGTATCCCCAGGAGTAATCCCCTGCAAACTCAAAAGGGGGCATAATTTCAACTGCATTAACTCCTAGTGCTCTCAAGTAGGGCAACCGATCAATAGCAGAATAAAAATCCCCTGGTTTGCCTTCTTCTGTTACATTGAATGTACCAATATGGAGTTCATAGATCACCAGTTCGTTCCAGCTTGGCATTTGGTAGGCATCATCTTCCCAATCAAACGAATGCGCATCATAGATGACTGAATTGCCAACGGAGTTAGTTACTACCCGTGCATACGGGTCATTTCTGGATAACTTACGGCCATCCATTGTATGGATAATGTATTTGTATTCATGTCCTGCCTGTGCATTCTCTACATTACATCCCCAATAGCCATTTTCTTCGGGTTGTAGTTCATTTTTGGTTTTAGCCCATTTGTTGAATGTACCTGTTACATACACTTTTTCAGCATGTGGAGCCCATACTCTGAAATAGGTTCCTTTACTATGTACTATAGAGCCCATGCCGGCTACCTGTATACTTGGGTGGGTAGATGTTTTTGCTTTTGTCATATTGTCAGTAACTGTTTAAGTAATAAGGTTATTCATTGTTCTGATGGTTGATAAAATGCCTGGGTTTTACGCTGATTGAAGTGTAGGTAGGCTTTGTTTTGAGAATAGAAAAAAGCATGCTCATTGCAAATCCTGATTCTAATAGATAAGAAGCCAGAAGAGGGAGACTTGATATGGGGAATTTATCAATATAGCTGTCTGCTTGTCAGTAATTTGTGGAAAGTGTTCTACAGATTCAGAGGGCAGGAATAGGACTTCTTTCTCTTTCGTTTGAAGAAAAAAATAAAAAGCTTTATCTGTGTGATTCTTTTATTACATTGTCAATTCTTTGATTAACAGACGGTTGTATTGTGAAATGTTTTTCTATTTATGAAGTTATGTTTCTAAGCCAATGCTTTACCAATAGAATATATACTTGTAATTGTGTTTTCTGAAAGATTATAAATGTCAGTAAGGACGATGGTAGGCTGTATTTTCGAATATGGTATGATTTTCGTATAGAACCCTGTACCTAAACAAATCACTTATAAGTCAATTATTCAAAAACAAACTTATCAACTTATGGAAACCATGAATCTGACCTCTTCCGTTCCTTCATCAGAAACTACTGACCATACTTTAACACCTTTAACAGAAGTTATGGATCTGCACAAGATCAGAGCTGCACTATATACTAAAATCGCAGCTACTACAGATGACTCTCTGATGAAGACTTTTTTTCAGCGGATGGCTACCAGTTCACGTCGTTTTCGTACAGAGTTAACTTTGTTCTCAGGTAAGAGTTCAGACATGATAACTGAGAAGGTGATAAAACGTATTGAAAACATATGGTCTGATGCTGGTCAGTATCTGCAACAGAATAACATGGCAGGTCTGTTACAGACATGGAACCTGCTGGAAGAAGTTATGATTGATGCCTATCTGAAAGTTGCTGCCAACAGTGGTGTGCGTGGTAATTTCCGGAAGGTAATTTTAAAGCAAATTGATTCAATTCGTAAAGACCGTAATGTGTATCGTTTTGTAGAAAGTATTTTTTTACAAAAGATGCAACCTACAGCTTAATAGTAAAAACTATGAAAAAGTATAAACTTTCATTAGGTATAGCTCTGGTATCACTAGGATTGATAGCCGGTGCTTGTTCTTCAAATCGTAATATGAGCAGTTCTGGTAATAAAGTAGAACAAGCTGCTGATAAAGCGGATGCAGAACTGGATAAAGAAAGAGCAGATTTGAAACTGGAAATTCAGCAAGGTCTGGATAAACTTGATACAAGATTGGATAAGCTCAGAGCCGAAGCAAAAGACGCTTCAGGTGATGCCAAAGACAATCTGGACGAACAAGTAAAGAAATTGGAGAAATCCAGAGACCGTATGAATAACTACTTATCAGATGTTGGTAAACAGACTAAGTCTAACTGGCAGAAGTTCAAAGCTGACGTACGTTCTTCTTTTGAAGAAGTAAAAGAAGATATCAAAGATTAGAATACTGTGATAATGGTTTTACAGAAAAAGGATTGACAGACATGTCAATCCTTTTTCTTTTGTGGGATAGCATTGTCTATATAGTGGCAGGATTATTTTGTATATAAGCTGAATAGGGATAAAACAAATAAGCACAGTAACAACCTGTGTTACTGTGCATCGAGGATATATAGATGGGACTATATAGAGGAATCTTATATAGTAAATAGTTTAATCATTTTGAATCTGTTTTAGATTAGTAAGTTCTGATAGACCTTACGGGGTCTATCAGATGTATAACAATTTTGTCAGGCTCGACGGAGCATACTCATTACCAAAGAAATAACTAAGGCAATCAGGAATATATAGAATATAACTTTTGCGATGCTAGCAGCGCCTGCAGCGATACCTCCAAAGCCAAATAATGCCGCCACTAGGGCAACTACTAAGAAAATTAATGTCCAACGTAGCATAGTTGATAGATGTTTATAGTGAATAACTTGTTTCTGTACTAGATAGATAAAATTCCCTGCCATTACCTAAAAAGGGCTTTTTGACTCGTTTTGGCAGGTTATGTTTCCTTTATAGCCGGATTTTGTAGAAAATCATACATAGTCTGGGCAAAAATCCTCTACATTGATAGACAGATCCTTACAGAAGATGTTGTTATTTGAATTGACAGATAGGTTTTTGTACGTATTTTTAGCAATCTGAATACCCTTATATGTTCCAGCAAAGTTGCAGGCAATAAATAGTTCTATTCAATAACCTAAACAAACCATATGTATGAAGAGACTCTTTCTGACTATTATCTGTACGTTTCATCTTGTACTTCTTCTGGCTCAGAACGGAACAGAAAAAGTTCTTGTAACAGATCTTTTAAAAATCAAACAGGCTGGAAATATTGCATTATCTCCTGATGGGAATAGAGCAGTATATACTGTGACATCTATTGAACCAGATGCAGATAATAAAGATGAATATAAGTACAATACTCAGCTCTTCCTGACAGATCTGAACACAAATACGCAACAGATGACTCGTGGTGAAAGTATCCGTCAGCCTGTATGGTCTCCTGATGGAAAGAAAATCGCCTTTGTAAGAACTGTAAAAGGAAAAGGACAAGTATTTGTATTGCCGCTAGAGGGAGGAGAAGCTTTTCAGTTAACCCAATCCAAATATTCTATCTCCAACCCTCAATGGGCACCTGATGGGAAACAGATTCTAGTGGCTGTTTCATTGCCATTTGGGGAATTGCTGAAAGATAGTTTGTTTAATCCAACCAAGCAGCCTCCTTCCTGGAGCCTCGAGAAACCAGGATTTGCGCATAATGAATTTGTCAAACTGAAAGATCAGGCTAAGCCTAATCCGGATGGTTCACTGGAAGAGATCAGAGCGTATCTGAATAAGGATATAGAAGATAAAAAAGCGAAAGTAATTAACCGTCTTACTTTCCAGGGAGAATCTACTACAGAGCCTGAACTAAACTTTAATCACCTGGCTGTAGTAATGGTAAAGGAAAATGCAACGCTAATCCCTCTGACAAAAGGCTTTTACTCATTTGGGCAGGCCAACTGGACTCCGGATGGCAAACAGATCATCTACATAGCTAATGGAAGTGGTACAGAACAACATCCCGACAGAGATCTGGATAGCCGTATTTTTGTAATGAATGCAGATGGTAGTAATTATAAGCTTCTACTGGGTGAGAAAGGGAAACGATATACTGGGCCTGTACTTTCTGTTGATGGAAAAACTCTGGCTTTTCAAGTTTCTGCATCTGAAGGATTGACTATTCCTGTACTTACTTTTATACCCTTTGGGGGCAGCAATACAACTAGTACAAGTATTACATTTGACCGGAATGCAGGTAATCTGAAGTTTAGCTCAGACAATAAGTTTTTATACTTTTCTGCACAATCTAATGGTGGACAACCTGTATATCGATATGATCTGAAAACAAAGAAGATTGACCAGTTGTCCGATTATACCACAGGTATCACAGACTTTGATATTGCAAAAAACAAGATTGTGTATGCCCGGACAGAAATAGTAAATCCTTCTGAAGTATATCTGGCGGATGCTTCTCTTAAATCTGCAAAGCTTCTTACCGATTTGAATGTCTCCTGGCTAAAAAATAAAAGACTAAGCCTTCCTGAAAAGCATACTCTCACTAATGACAAAGGACAAACCATTGAATATTGGATCATGAAGCCCACCTTTGTAGAGAACGGAAAGAAATATCCTTTATTACTGGAGATGCATGGTGGCCCTACAGCTATGTGGGGACCTGGAGAGCAAAGTATGTGGCATGAGTTTCAGTATTTTTGTTCAAAGGGATATGGTATTGTGTATGCTAACCCAAGAGGTTCCGGTGGATACGGACTGGATTTCATGAAAGCTAACTACCGTGATTGGGGAACAGGACCTGCCAGTGATGTATTGGCTGCTACAACTGCAACTGCTAAAGAATCCTGGGTAGATACTACCAGACAGGTAATTACAGGCGGGTCGTATGCGGGTTATCTTACTGCCTGGATTGTAGGACATGATAATCGGTTTAAAGCAGCCTTTGCCCAACGGGGAGTGTATGACCTAACTACCTTTATGGGAGAAGGAAATGCATGGCGTCTAACTCCAAACTATTTTGGCTATCCGTGGGAAGCGCAGAAAGTGCTGGATGATAACTCTCCTTTGACATTCGTAACTAACATTAAAACCCCTTTATTGATCAAACATGGCGAAAATGACTTGCGGACAGGTGTGATTCAGAGCGAAATGTTATATAAAAGCTTAAAAATATTGGGAAGAGAAGTTGAGTATGTACGTATGCCAGGAGCAACCCATGAGTTGAGTCGCTCAGGCAATGTACGTCAGCGGATTGATCGCATGTTACGTATTTATGAGTTTATGGAACGATATATAGGAGAGAAAAAGCAGCAATAATGTCTGATTGGTATTGATATAAGAAAATAGATTGCATAAAGAGTGAGCAGGCTTGTTTTTTATATACGAGCCTGCTATTTTTTTGGAGAATATCCAATTATTGCCCTTATACCTGAATACAATGAAGAAAAAAGGCTTTCAGCAACAATCTATGGTAAAATGGTATGATGTCAAGCAGTTGGCACTTACCGGATTAAGAAGTGTAATCTCCGGAGTTTTTGGCAATTATTCGGACCGGCGTGAGATTCAGGCAGCACTGGATCTGACAGATGATAACCGAAATCATATAGATCGGGCTCCAGATGAGATATGGATAGATTATATTTCAGATCTGGGAGATGGATTCAACTCTACCTATACCATGGCTGATTTGCTGGCTCAGGAAAAGCTGATGGTACATGCAAATGGAGTCACTACGGCATTACCCTCCGCAAAAATTATCATAATGGGTGGAGACGAAGTATATCCTACACCTAGTCTGGACGAATATAACAGACGTACCAAGTACCTATACGAAGCTGCGTTTCCTGAAAGATGCGATGAGGCAGAAGCCGAAAAGACTTATTTGTATGCTATACCTGGTAACCATGACTGGTATGATGGCCTGGGTACATTTCTGAAACTATTTACACAGGGACGAAAATGGGGGAGATTGCATACACGCCAGAGTCGAAGTTATTTTGCTATAAAGTTAACTGAGAATGTGTGGTTATGGGGATTGGATGTCCAACTCAATTCAGAGATTGATCAACCACAACTTAGCTATTTTCAGGGGTTAAAATGCCCTGAAAAGATGAAAGAAGGTGATAGAGTAATTCTTTGTACCGCAGAGCCATCCTGGGTCTTTCATACACATCACCTGACAGATTACTCCTACGAACGACTGACTTATTTTCAGAAGAAGTGTATTGATGAACAAGGTCTTTCTTTAATCGCTACTCTTACAGGAGACCTGCATCATTATTCACATTATACAGGTGTACGTACAAATGGAAAGATAAAATCGGTAATTCACAATATCACAGCAGGAGGAGGTGGGGCTTTTTTGCATCCTACACATTTTTTAAAAGAAAAGCTTACAGGATTAAATGCCAATGGCATTACAGAAGAATTAGGGTTACAGGCTCGTTTCCCAAATAAAGATGAATCCCATATGCTGGCTTTTAAGAATTTTCTCTTTCCATTTCTAAATCCAGGATTTGGAATAGTACTGGGAACTCTCTTTCTGATTATTGTTTGGATGCTACAAAGCTCCGTACCTGTAGGTGATCGATCACTAATCAGTCAGCTAGCTGGGTCTTATACAGTAAAAGACTTTGTGCGTAATACTGCCAATTTTTTACAACATAGTCCTATGGCTGTTATTCTGGTCATTATTCTGGTCAGTGGATTTATTGGATTTGCAGACAATCAGACAGGAGAGAAGGGAAAGAAAAACCATTTTAAATTTGCCGGTGCTATTCATGGGATTTTACAGGTATTGCTTCTTTTCTTCTTTTTATGGGGACTGAGCCGATTCAACTATTGGTTGCTGGGACAGGACGTCAGTCAGATAGAAAAAAATCTGGCTAATAAACATACCAGTGACTTTGGAATTAATGTAACCTTACTAGCCTTGTTGATTGTTGAGTTAGTAGGAGTTGCAGGTTTTTTAGGCTCGTTTCTGATGGGTTGTTATCTTTTTTGTAGTACCTATTTCTTTCATATTCATTACAACGAGGCATTTTCATCTTTTCGGTACGAAGGATACAAAAACTTCTTACGAATTCATGTGTCTAAAAACAAAGTAACTATTTATCCGATTGGTGTGCGGAATGTTACTACACAGTGGGAAACCTTGATTGTAAACGGGAAGTGTAGGTTTAAGGGAAAAACTGCCTCCTATGAACTTATAGATAAGCCTATTGAGATTAATCTGATAGGATAAATTTACATTCATCTTGTATTGCTTATAAAAAGGGTAGTGATTCAACATTGAATCACTACCCTTTTTAGCTCAGATAAGGATTCTATAGAATTGATAGGATGGATAGCTTCTTATCAGTATTAACCAGGAAACTTGCTAATAATCTTCCAGTTGTTATATCCAAGTTCTTTATCTTTGAAACAAAGAACTTTTTTCTCAATGAAAGTTCGAATACGATATTTCAACTGTTCATGTTTATGACGTGGAAAATCCGGATTCACCTTCGTTGTGTAGTTTAATTTATGCCCCCAGTCAAACTTTGCTATCCAGGATTGTAGGGTAGCAGGGTGTGAATCTTTAAAGATAGACAGATTTCCCAAAGTTCCATAATCAAATTCCTGTGGCTGATTGGCATATGCTTTTGATACATGAGATGCCCCATGATGAGTTGTATCAAATGCTTTCTTTTTAGTCTGCATATAACGAGGTGGTCTTACCCAACCATAATGATAAATATATGCATCCAGCAAAATCACTTTAAGCTTAAAAGTCCCTTCTTTGATGCGATAGTTTTTACCATCAAAATTAGGAATTCGTCTAAATGACTGCGCTGAAATGTAAGAGTGAATTTCTGGGATATTTCGGATGATACGTATTTCACGGGGATACCAGCCATAACCGTCAAAGTAATGTTGATAATCTCCATAAAAATGACGGTACTTTAGCAAAAAGCCCTCAACATTTGTATCATTTAGATAATGAGCACAGGCCTTCTGAATGGTAGGAAGATATTTTTCATGAATCAACTCATCTGCCTGCAGATAAATAAGCCAGTCCCCTTTACATGCTTCTTTTGCAATATCTGTTTGGTGTGCATGTTCCATTCCCCTTGGATAGGCAGTGGTGTCCCACACTGTTTCAATAATTTTTAGTTTGTCAGATTTGATTGTAAGAATCTCCTTTCGTGTCTGATCATCTGTATCACAGTTGCCTAGAGCTATTACAAATTCATCCACAATTGGTAGAATAGACTCTATTGATGCTTTTATTGGGTAATAAAGCTTATCCGCATTTCTGACAAATGTAAATCCACTAATTTTCATGAATTTTAAATTTTATAGTCGAGACTACCTTTTGATTATATTATTAAACAGGCTATGTTACAGGGATTATCTCTGTATGTGTAGATAAAGCAAAAAGTTAAAGCAGTAGTGAGATTATTTTTGTTGCAAAACTACTTAATAGTTAATCGTAAAGCTAAAAGCAATTGCTGGAAATAGATATTTTCGGTATTATAATCGACGTATAGGGTGATAATAGCCTTTTGTTGGCGTATTGTATAGATATTTTTCTTATGACAATTATTAACTTTTTTGCGAATTTTAGGTTGGTAGTGTTGTTATGTTTAGGCGTAAGCGGGGTAATGTATGGGTATAGTACATGGTGTGGTTTAGGGAGTACCTATGACTCACAGCATTACCTTAGTGCTGCTTCAAGTCTCTTACAGGATGGTGTATTAAGAAACGCAGATGGCAGTCTCTACTCGAACTGGCCACCTCTCTATCCGGTATTCCTGGCTCTCTTTGGAGCAAATGGATTTCTTATAAAAATTGGACAAGGAGGTGTTTTACTTGGAATAATTTATCTAACCTACTGTATAGTTAGTTCAACGATTATGGATAAAGTTCTGAGAGCCTTTCTTCTGATTGGGATTGCTGTTGGGACACCCATAATGCTGGTGAATGTCTTTGTCTGGTCTGAAGGATTATTTGTATGGTTAGCATTGGGGATGTATAGGTTATTTCAGAAGTATCAGCAATCTCCCAAATGGTCTTTACTCATCGGATTGATCATTGTAAGTAACTTATTGTGTTTGCAGCGATTGGTGGGAATTGGTGTTGTAGGCTTGTTTGGAATAATGCTGTATTTTAATCAGCGTGATGTAAAAAAAGCAGGTTGTTACATAGCACTTTCTTGGATTGGGGTATTAATCTGGTTATGGAGAAATACCCAGGTTGAAGTCAATCCTTCTTTTGTTGATAATGTATTTGTTGCTTCTTTAGATCAGACATTGTATTCCTATATTGAAGCTGTAGGAAACTGGATTGTACCTGTTGGCATGTACTTTAGCCTAAAAGTTATTTTGGTAACTGGATGGCTGATCGGTACAGGGCTGCTTCTTTTTTATAAGAGGCTCTCTGTAAAATCCTTTGCCTTTCAGACTAATTTTCTGGGATGGTCGTATATCCTTTCTATGATAGGTATAGGAGGCACACTGAGTGAAATAGATCGATTTGTTGTACCTGGGTATATTTGGCTAATAGCTGGATTTATTGCCATTCTGGATACTGTATTGCCTCAACTCTCCAAAAAGAGAAAGTGGATAATTTATATTCTGATAGGAACTTGGTTGTTGTATCCTGCTGGTCGTACAGTAAAGAATAGTATCTTCTGGCACGATGTAAATTGTGCCAAACAAATTATCCCCAACTAAGTATCCTGAAAAGGATTGTTGGGGATAATTTTAAATTTAGCTACTATTTTTTATATACCTGCTCTCCTCCAATAAAAGTTGCAATTACTTTTGTGTCCAGCACTTTTTGTGGCTCAACTTTCATCAGATCCTGATTCAGAATAATAAAGTCAGCAAATTTTCCAGGTTCCAGGCTGCCTTTTTCCTTCTCTTCAAAATTAGATTTGGCTGCCCATATGGTCATGCCTTTAAGCGTTTCTTCACGTGTAAGGGCATTCTCTTTTTGAAAGCCTCCCTGTGGATATCTTTTGGCATCTACACGGAATGCAGAGGCTAAAAAGGTTTTAAACGGACTAATATCTTCAACTGGAAAGTCTGTACCTAATGGAAGCCAGTTATTTTGTTTCAACAGATCTTTGTATGCATAGGCATATTTGACACGGGAAGAGCCCAGACGTTGTTCTGCCCAATACATATCAGAAGTAGCATGAGTTGGTTGTACCGATGGAACCACATTATAGTTGGCAAACATTGCAAAATCTTTTTCATTGACAACCTGTGCATGTTCAATTCTCCAACGTTTGTCATTTTTACCTTTGAGTACTTCGCCATAAATCTTTAAAATTTCCCGATTGGCAGAATCTCCGATAGCATGAGTACACATCTGAAAATCGGTATTGGCTAATAGCTGAGCTATTTTACGGAAATGCTCAGGTTTACTCAGTAAAAATCCTGACCAGTCATGACGATCTGCATAAGGCTGAAGCAGACAGGCACCTCTTGATCCCAGCGCCCCATCACCGTAAATTTTAAAGCTTCGAATGTTTAGTTTGTCTGTTTTATAAGGGCCTTTGGGTAGGTAACGAGCATAATTAGTAGAATCATCACTCAGCATAACATAAACCCGCATTTTAAGTTTACCACTTTTTTGCAGTGCATCAATCGCCTCTGCTTCGTTTGCCATCAGACCACAGTCGTCAACAGTAGTTAATCCTACAGCAAAGCAATTCTGCTGTGCATCCAGCAATGCTTTTTCAATATCCGACTTGTCTGATGCAGGAATAATTCTACCAACCAGATCCACTGCGTTATCTATCAGGATACCTGTTAGCTTCCCATTTCGAACTTCTACTGTACCTCCTGTAAGGGTTTGGCCTGATTTAATATTCGCTTTTTGCAGAGCGGTTTGATTGACAATGGCAGCATGTCCATCGATTCGGGTTAAAATAACAGGTTTGTTAGGTAGCAGGCTATCCAGCCGTTCTTTACTTGGAAATTCTTTTACAGCCCAGTCATTCTGGTCCCAACCTCTGCCTATAATCCATTCTGAAGGATTATTTTTTGAAAATTCAGCCACTTTCTGAATAATTTCATCCCAGCTTTTAGTACCTGTAAGATCCACTGTCTGTAAGCCTAGGCCATAACGATAAAAATGGGAATGGGCATCAATAAATCCTGGATATATAGCCTGGCCTTGAACATCTGATTTATCTGGAGCCTCATATTGATTGAGAATGTCTTTGGTTGTTCCTACAGCTAGTATTTTTCCATCCTTTACTGCCAGTGCTTCTGCTACTTCAAATTTCTCGTTTACTGTATAGACGATGCCATTGTAGACTATAAGATCAGCTTTTTGTTTGGATTGACATGAAAATAGAAGGGATATAAGAGCAAAGATGCCGTACAATTTCTTCATGGGTATGTTTGGTTTGTGTTTGTTATGTGAAGTATCGGGTGCTTAAAAATAGGAAAAAGTAGCATTATATGTGTATTCAGGTTGTTTCTTAAAATTGAATTTATATAGAAAACATGCTTGCATGTTGTGTGCGAAAAAAATATAAAATGAGCATTTGAGATTATTTTTCATGGTATTCTCGCTGTTCCGAACAAAATCCGCTACTTTTGTGTTTTTGTTTAAAATTATTTTAAATAAGACGTTTGAGAAAGCTGTATCCGAAGTGATACGCCTTATATTTTTGCAGATATTATATTTATCTATTCCTACACATATTTATGCTGACAATCAATAACCTACACGCACGAGTAGAAGAAAAAGAAATCCTGAAAGGATTGAATCTGGAAGTGAAGCCAGGCGAAGTACATGCTATTATGGGACCAAATGGATCAGGAAAGAGTACACTGGCATCTGTATTAGCTGGACGTGAAGCTTATGAGGTAACAGATGGTTCGGTTAACTATCTGGGTGAGGATTTGTTGGAACTTTCGCCTGAAGAACGTGCGCAAAAGGGAATTTTTCTTGCATTTCAGTATCCGGTAGAAATACCAGGTGTAAGTACGACTAACTTTTTAAAGACTGCTATAAACGAAATTCGCAAAGCACGTGGAGAAGAAGCATTGGATGCAGTAAATTTCCTGAAGCTGATGAAGGAAAAAATGAAGCTGGTCAATATTGATGATACATTGTTGAAGCGTGCACTGAATGAAGGATTTTCAGGCGGAGAGAAAAAACGCAATGAAGTATTTCAAATGGCTATGTTGGAACCAAAACTAGCTATTCTGGATGAAACAGATTCAGGGCTGGATATAGATGCACTGCGTATTGTGGCTGAAGGCGTAAACAAACTGCGCTCAAAAGACAATGCAATCATTGTGGTAACGCACTATCAGCGTTTGTTAGACTATATCGTGCCTGATTTTGTGCACGTATTGTATAAAGGAAAGATCGTAAAATCAGGTACAAAAGAACTGGCGCTGGAACTGGAAGAAAAAGGATATGACTGGATTAAAGCAGAAGTAACTGCCTAGTAATCTTTCTGTGTTTCTATCTGACAGCTATATCAGGTTTGTAATAAGCCAACATGTAGTAAAGTCAGCCTGATCAGTACCTTTAATCTTTATATGAAATATGTCTATTCAAACTATTGATAAATCATCCCTGGCAGAGCGGGTCATATCAACCTTTGATACTGTATCCAAACAAAATGCAGTAGTAACAGCCGTTCGTCTGGAAGCGCTAACCCGTTTTGAAACGCTGGGATTTCCATCGATTAAAAACGAAGAGTGGAAATATACCAACCTGAAACCTGTAGTAAATCAGGATTTTGTACCCAATGCAGTCGGAAATATATCCGCTGAACAACTACAGGATAGCATCATCCCTACTGAAAAGGCAAGCATTTTGGTCTTTGTAAATGGTGCCTATCAGCCTGCCTTGTCTGTACTTACTCAGGAAGCTGAAGGTATTGTGGTAACTACCTTTAAGGAAGCTTTAAACAAGTATCCGGAAATTGTGGAGGCTCACTTTGCTAAATATGCTGATTTCCAAAAAGATGCATTAACAGCAATGAACACAGCTTTTGCTGAAGATGGAGTATTTGCCTATGTGCCTGATAAGAAAGTACTGGAAGCGCCTGTATATGTGTATTTTATAAGTGATAGCCAGCAGGTTGCCCCGCTTTCGCAATTACGTAATCTGATCGTGGCAGGACGTAGCAGCCAGGCTAAGTTTGTAACTGCTTTTCATACCATTGGAGAGCTGCATAGCTTTACCAATGTGGTAACAGAAATAGTAGTGGGTGAGAATGCCTCTGTAGAGCATTATATTCTGCAAAATGAAGCTGAACAAGCATATATTGTGGGTACTACACAGGCGCAATTAGCCCGTGATTGCCATTTTACTTCCCACACTGTTTCATTGAATGGTGCCTTGATTCGTAACAACCTCAATATGGTGTTGGCCGGATCAAACATTGATGCTCATATGTATGGATTATATCTGTTGAATGGAAATTGCCATGTAGATAACCATACACTGGCAGACCATCAGCAGCCTAATTCTTTCAGTAATGAGTTGTACAAAGGTATTCTGGATGGGAAATCCACAGGGGTATTCAATGGAAAGATCTATGTGAAGCCAGATGCACAGAAAACCAATGCATTCCAGTCTAACCGGAATCTGGTTCTTTCCAAAGATGCAGCCATGAACACAAAACCTCAGCTGGAAATTTTTGCGGATGATGTCAAATGTTCACATGGTGCTACTGTAGGTCAGTTAGATGATGAAATGCTGTTTTACCTTCGGTCAAGAGGCATCGGCTTTGAAAGTGCCAGAGCATTGCTTATGCGTGCCTTTGCTGACGATGTATTACAAAATATGACTTTGGAAGAGGTACATACACACGTAGATCGTTGGATTGCAGACCGATTCCTATAAAATGATATATTGGTTCAACCGGAAACTTCCGGTTGAACTTGTTTTATAATGGCTATAATGCCGGATGATTACATGCTAGAAAATCAGGTGTTGTAGTGAGGGAGTGCCTGTAAAGGCTGTTTTTTATCTAGTATACTTTTCTATTTTATTTTATGATCGCCACTTTTGATGTAATCGATATTCGGAAAGATTTTCCTATCCTGAATCAAACCATTCATGGTAAACCTCTGGTGTACTTTGATAATGCAGCAACCACCCAAAAGCCTTTATCTGTTATTGAAGCATTAAGCCAGTATTATATGGAGTTTAATGCCAATATTCACCGGGGTATACATACCTTGGCTGAGAAAGCGACTGCTGAGTATGAAGCTACCCGTGACAAGGCAAAGGCTTTTATCAACGCAGCACAGCGGGAGGAAATTGTTTTTACCCGAGGGACTACAGAAGGAATTAATCTGGTTGCTCAGACCTATGGACGCCAGAATCTGAAAGCTGGAGACGAAGTGATTATCTCAGGGATGGAGCACCATTCGAATATTGTTCCCTGGCAGATGATTTGTGAAGAGAAAGGCGCAACACTCAGAGTGATACCTATCAATGAGCAGGGAGATTTGTTGCTGGATGAATACGAGAAACTGCTTTCTGAGAAAACAAAGATTGTTGCTGTTGTATATGTTTCCAATAGCCTTGGAACAATCAATCCGGTAAAAGAAATTATTACCAAAGCCCATCAGTATGGTGCTAAAGTGTTGATAGATGGCGCACAGGCTTCTGCCCATCTGGATATAGATGTACAGGATCTGGATGCAGACTTTTATGTGTTTTCTTCCCATAAGGTATATGGTCCAACTGGAGTAGGGGTATTGTATGGTAAAAGAGAATTGCTGGATGCTATGCCTCCTTATCAGGGTGGGGGAGAGATGATCCGCGAGGTATCTTTTGGTAAGACTACATATAATGATCTTCCCTATAAATTTGAGGCAGGTACACCTAATATTGCAGATACCGTTGCGTTTAAAGCTGCACTTGACTATGTAACCACTATTGGAAAATCTGTGATTGGTGAGTACGAACATGAATTGCTTACCTATGCAACGGAATCTTTACAGTCAATTGATGGTTTACAAATTATAGGGCAGGCTAAAGAGAAAATCAGTGTGATTTCATATGTTCTGGAGGGCATTCACCATCAGGATATAGGAATTATGCTGGATAATGATGGTATCGCAGTGCGGACAGGCCACCATTGTACACAACCTCTGATGGATCGGTTCTGTATTCTGGGAACTTCCCGCGCGTCTTTTGCGATGTATAATACAAAAGAGGAGATTGATCGATTAGTACAGGGCTTACATAAGATAAAGAAGAAGTTGGGATAATAGGAATAAGAAAAAAGTCCTTTTAAATCAGGCTATTGAGTTAATACATATCAAGCTATTGAGCAAATGACGATAAACGAAATACAGGATGAGATCATTGATGAGTTTTCATTGTTTGATGACTGGGAAGGTAAGTATGATTATATCATTGATATAGGCAAAAAGTTACCACCACTTGACTCTCAGTATAAAACAGAAGAAAACATTATCAAAGGATGTCAGTCACGGGTGTGGTTGCATGCAGAGATGCAGGATGATAAGGTTATGTTTCTGGGAGAAAGTGATGCTGTAATTGTAAAAGGATTGATCGGACTGCTGATTCGTGTTTTGTCCGGACATACTCCAGAAGAAATAGCAAAGGCAGAACTGTATTTTATAGATCGTATTGGTATGGCACAACATCTGGCTCAAACACGGGCAAATGGCTTGTTTGCTATGCTAAAACAAATGAAATTATATGCTCTGGCTTACTCTACCATGAGTAATTAAACCAAACCACCATGAGTAAAGAGAAATACAAGCTGTTTACTCACATACATTCTTTAAGAATATGGATGACAATGATTTAAAGGAACAAGTAGTACAGGCATTAAAATCAGTATATGATCCGGAAATCCCTGTAGATATTTATGAACTGGGTCTGATCTATGATATAAAGATATACCCTGTTAATAATGTATATGTACAAATGACCCTTACTTCTCCGTCTTGCCCTTCCGCTGGTACGATTCCTTCGGAAGCAGAACAGCGGATACGTGAGATTGAAGGAGTCAATGATGTGCAGGTTGAACTCACTTTCGATCCTCCTTACTCGCAAGACATGATGTCTGAGGTAGCCAAACTGGAACTTGGCTTTATGTAATTTTATATAGTTAAAGTAGAAACAACAATTAACCATTATTCATATATTATGTATCCTGAACCATTAGTTGCTCCTATGCGTCAAGATTTGACCGTAGCGGGTTTTGAAGAATTGAAAACCCCTGAGGACGTAGTTAATACTTTGGAAAACCAGCAAGGTACTTTACTGGTAGTAGTAAACTCTGTTTGTGGTTGTGCTGCTGGAGCTGCTCGTCCAGGTGTAAAACTGGCATTGGAAAGTAGCAGTGCAAAACCAGATAAGATTGCTACTGTGTTTGCAGGAGTTGATACAGCTGCTACAGCAAAGGCCCGTGAATATTTTCTACCTTATCCTCCATCTTCTCCTTCTATCGCTTTGTTTAAAGATGGAGAACTGGTTCATTTTATTGAGCGCCATCACATTGAAGGCCGTAATGCAAAAATGATTGCTGACCATCTGGTAATGGCATTCGACGAGTTTTGCACTAAGTAATTTTTGATTTTTCCCAAAAGAAAAGGGCTTGCGATATTCGCAAGCCCTTTTCTTTTGGGAAAAGGATTTTTTTGTTATTAAATATTATTTATCTAATTCTTTCTTAGGCCCGGTTTTTGTGTTAATTTACAAAACCAGAAAAATTCTACTAATTCGATAAAGCCAGTTGTGGGCGCATAATAAATTACAATAATTTCCAAATACAGATAAGGGCAAGTGTGTAGATTTTTTGAAAGATATCTAGGAAGGTTACTGATGTTTTTCTGTTGTGCCGGATGTATACATCCATGTATGGCTCAACAGGGAGATGCTGTTTCTGATCCGGATTCATTAAATCAAAAGATTTTGCTCAAAGAACTACGTTTGGATAGTGCAGATGCTGCAAAAAGCCGAATAGATACAACCCTCTTATATAAGAAGTTAAAACGCAAAATGCAAAAGCACCGGTTTAGCCGGGCTGTGTTTGAATTTCTGTTCCGGGACCCTTACAGTCGGACTGTAAGTCGTACGCCTACCTCTCCTATAGATCCTAATTGTACCTATGAAGGAAGCTTTATAGGAAACATTCAGATTCAACGTCTAGATCCGTTTGGCCCCCGCGTAACAGATACTTTGCGTTTGCCTGCCAACTGGTTTGAAAAGGCTGGTAACACTATGCATAGAGATACCCGGGAAGCTGTAATACGAAAAAGCCTGATGTTTCAGCGCGGATATCCATTTGTGGCTTCTATGATTAGTGACAATGAACGTATTTTGCGTTTGACCCCCAACCTGCTGGATGCCAGGATTTACGCTGTTCCGCGTAAAGGTCGCTCAGATACCGTGGATATCCTGGTAGTAACTCAGGATGTATGGTCTATTAATGGGAGTATTGACACAGATTTTCAGCAGACCATAGGAGTGAATGTAGACGATTTGAATTTCCTGGGACTAGGTCATGAAAAAGCATTGGGTATTTCTTATAGTCAGGCACCTCATCCCTATACCCATAAACCAAGAGGGTGGGGCATTCAGAGTCTTTATCGGGTACCCTATATTGGAAAAACCTTTATTTCTGGTACGCTGCAATATGTAAATAGATGGACTCAGGAACGGTATGCTGTAATCGCTCAGCGTAAGTTTTTAACACCCAATATGAAATACGCAGGTGGTTTAGAACTAAGCCGGAATAGGATATATGTGGAATCCAATCCCTTTATCAGAGATTCGGAAGTATTTCCTGTAGGATATGACTATGCAGATTTCTGGTTGGGGCGTGCATTTCGTACGCAATGGACAGGCGAACGTACCCGGATGGTTTTGGCTGCCAGAGTAATTGGAAATCGTTACTGGGAACGTCCTGAGGTTCGTGCAGATACAAATCAACTATATCAGCATAGATGGCTAAATTTATATAGTATTGGTTTCTCTACCCGTAATTATCTGCGAGATGTATTAATTTATGGTTTTGGACGAACCGAGGATGTGCCTTATGGAAGCCTGGTATCTTTTACAACGGGTATGGAAAGGCGTGAGTTTGGCGTGCGCAGTTACATAGGTATGAAGATGGCACATGGGCAGTACTTTCAGCGTTTTGGATATCTGCTTCTGGGTTTTAATGCCGGAAGTTATATCCGGAATGGTCTATGGGAACAGGGAGCATGGAGAGGCGAAGTAAATTACTTTAGCCGTTTGCTTACTGTGGGAACGTCTCAACTTCGCCAATTTATAAATCTTCGGTACACAAGAGGATTCGGGCGGTTTAACGGAGAATATATTGACATTAATAATGCAAACGGTATTCGGGGAATTACCAATGTCGGACTTAGAGGCCAACAGAGTTTGGTTCTGAATATAGAAACAGTTCTTTTTACTCCATTGAACATATTAGGCTTTCAGGTTGCTATGTTTGGCTATGTAGATCTGGGATGGATAGGAACCAGTAGCAAAGAAGTGGTGAAGGTACCTCTTTACCAGGGATATGGGATAGGCATACGTTTGCGCAATGAAAACCTTACTTTTAATACATTTCAGTTCAGACTGGGTTTCTACAATGGCTTTGCTGGACTGATATCTCCTTTTCGGACTGAATTTTCCGAAATACCCCGCAGTCGGTTAACAGATTTTGATATTAATGCACCTGAAGTAGTCCCGTTTGGCGCCTTAGGAGTTCAATAAAAGATAAAATCTGACTTTCATCTTCTTCAATGGCATCATTTGTGAGGAGCACTGCTTATTATGTGGTTCCAACTCTACACTTTTCTAAAACGCATGCGTTTATCTATATATAAGCCCTTTGGTAAAGGCTTATCAGATCAGGAAATAAAGATTTCAATTTGTGATACCAATCCGGAGATTATACAGGTTTTTGCAGAAATATTTGCGGATGAGAAAAGGGTTGAAGTTGTTCAGGGAAATATACTGAATCTAACTGCTGATGCACTGGTTAGCCCTGCCAACAGCTTTGGTGATATGAGTGGTGGATTAGATAAGGTAATAGATGATTTTTATAATGGAGAGGCTCAACGGAAGGCTCAACAATACATTCGTCATCATTACTTTGGTGAGATGCCGGTTGGAATGGCGGGTATTCTGGAAATGAAAAGACAACCCTATCCTTATCTGATTGTAGCTCCTACTATGCGTATTCCTGGCAATGTCGGGAAGACTATACATGCGTATCTTGCTATGAGAGCCACTCTTCAGGCTGTTTTGACACATAACTTCACCTGTGAAGAAAGAATACGTCATATCGCACTTCCAAGCCTTTGTACAGGAATAGGTGGGATGCCTTATCGGGAAGCTGCTGAACAGATGTTTACAGCTATACATTCCATTTTAGATGAGGACTGGAAACTGGTGGTACATCCGGCTATGGCTCCTTACGCTTTGGGACCCCGTTGGGCATTGTCAGAAAAGATGAATAAATTCAAGCCATAAATAGCCTGTATTAGCTATTTAGACAATTTTATCATTCAGAAAACCTACCTGCTCACATTTCATGGAAAAAGTTATTGATGTTATAAAGACCTCCCGAAGAAATTTTATCAAACTGATGGATGGGCTATCACTGGATACCTTAAATGAAGTCCCTACTGGATTTAATAATAATCTTGTCTGGCATCTGGGACATCTGGTAGCAAGTCAGCAAATTCTATGTTACCAGTTTGCCAATCAGAAGCCACTGATTGAAGAAAAATACATTCTGAAGTATAAGAATGGGACCAGACCCGAAGCCTATATTGATCAGGAAGAGTTTAATATTCTGAAAAACTACTTCACAACACTAATTGATCAATTAGAAAAAGACCTTTCAACCAATCTGTTTGACAACTATAATTCCTATGTTTCTCCAACCTATGGAATTGAAATCCGAAATATCACGGATGTAGTCAAATACGTTTCTTTTCATGAAGGATTCCATCTGGGATATGCAACAGCCATCAGACGACTGGTTAGAAAATAACTATATGTAGAGAAAATATTTTTTTTAGTTGAGCTAAGCCTACAAAATATGTTACTTTGAGCCTCCGGATATAGTTTCGGGGGCTTTTGATTTTTTAGTATCGTAAGATTTGTAGACCAGTACAGTAAGAGAAAATAAACAATTCATGTATCGAATGTATTTTAAGCGACTGATAGATAGCATAATATCAGTTGTTTTATTGATTTTGACATTGCCTTTCAGCCTGACTGCTGCTATCCTTTTATCTTTTGCTAACCAGGGAAAAATATTCTTTATACAACAGCGACCCGGATTACATGGCAAGCCGTTCCGGATTATCAAGTTTAAAACAATGAATGACAGGCGGGATGCTTCAGGTGAGCTTTTACCTGACGCCATTCGTCTGACGAAAATAGGCCGGTTGGTGCGTAAAACTTCCATTGATGAACTACCACAGCTAATCAATGTTTTGCGTGGGGATATCAGTCTGATAGGGCCACGACCTTTGTTAATGGAGTATCTGCCTTTATATAATGAAACGCAGCGTCGACGTCATGAAGTAAGGCCTGGTATAACAGGATGGGCACAGGTAAACGGGCGCAACATGCTATCCTGGGAAAAGAAGTTTGAATATGATGTATACTATGTCGATCATGTAAGCCTTGCCCTGGATATAAAGATTTTCTTTCTAACTATTCTGAAGATTATCCAGGGAGAGGGAATTAGTGCAGACAATAGTGCTACTATGGAAAAGTTTAGAGGGACTAACACTTCTTCTCAAAAAGAATTGAATAATTAAGCAAGATCTATGATTTTATATGGAGGTAGCGGACATGCAAAAGTAATTTTTGATTGTCTGGATGCACGAGGAATAACTGTGTTGGGAGTGTTTGATGACAATCCGGATCTGCGTACATTTCAGAATATGCCTTTTCTTGGAGCCTATAATCCGCAGATATTGGATAAGGAGAAAGTAATTATTGCTATAGGGAATAACCGGATACGGCAGACTCTTAGTCAACGGATTACTCATAGCTTTGGAACGGTTGTTCATCCATCTGCTGAAGTGTCGCGCTTTGTGAAAGGTATTGGAGACGGAACTGTAATCTTTCACAGAGCAGTAGTACAGGCAGATACCTATGTTGGAGAGCATTGTATCATCAATACTGCTTCCAGTGTAGATCATGATTGTATACTGGAAGATTTGGTACATATTTCTCCTAATGCAACGTTGTGTGGTGGGGTGAAGGTAGGGAAAGGAACACACATAGGTGCTTCGGCTACTGTAATTCCGGGTGTTCGTATTGGAGAGTGGTGTGTCATTGGTGCCGGAGCCGTTGTTACACAGGATATACCCGATTTTGCAGTAGCTGTGGGTGTGCCAGCACGTGTGATTCGTCAGATAGGTAATACAGTAGCAAAAGAATGATAATTGTAAAATTATATTATTTTTGCCAGAAGGCGGGCCGAATTTTGTGAGAGTGAGGAGTAACGATTGCATTTAACCAATTAAACCATGAACAAACGCATTTATCTTTCTCCGCCTCATATGGGTGGAAACGAACAGAAATATATTGCAGACGCATTTGACCAGAACTGGATTGCTCCTCTTGGGCCGAATGTTGATAATTTTGAAAAAGATTTATGTGAGTTTACCGGAGCCAAAAAAGCTGCTGCCTTGAGTTCGGGAACAGCAGCCATTCATCTGGCTCTGATATTATTAGGAATAGGAGAGGGAGACGAAGTATTGTGTCCAACCTTTACATTCTCTGCAACAACCAATCCGATTGTATATCAGAAGGCAACCCCTATTTTTGTAGATAGTAATTACCGTACCTGGAATATCTGTCCCGATCATACCCGACAGGCTATTAAAGACCGGATTCGTTTGGGCAAGAAACCCAAAGCCTTGATTATTGTTCATTTGTATGGGCAGTCTGCTTCTATGTTGGAATTAATGGATCTGGCCGATGAGTTTGGAATACCAGTCATTGAGGATGCCGCAGAAGCCTTGGGGGCTACCTATCGCGGCAGAGCCTTGGGAACGTTTGGTAAATTTGGTATTTTATCTTTCAATGGCAATAAGATCATTACTACATCCGGAGGTGGAGCCTTATTATCAGACGAACCTGCTTTGGTAGAGAAGGCTCGTTTTCTGGCTACACAAGCCCGAGACCAGGCTCCTCACTATCAGCATTCTCAGATTGGCTATAATTATCGTATGAGCAACATTGTGGCCGGTATTGGACGTGGGCAGATGGAAGTGATTACCCAACGGGTGGAGGCTCGTCGTAAAGTATTTGATTTTTATAAAGAAGCCCTAAAAGATATTCCTGCTATATCCTTTTCTCCTGAACTGGAAAGTAGTATGGGTAATCGCTGGCTTACCTGTATTGTCATTGATGAGGAACTATCCGGAGGAGTAACCCGAGAAGACATTCGTCTGGCACTGGAAGCTGAGAATATTGAATCAAGACCACTCTGGAAGCCGATGCATTTACAGCCTGTATTTGAGATGCATCCGTATTATGGTTCCAACCACGTAGCCGCGGATTTGTTTAATCGCGGACTGTGCCTTCCATCTGGATCGAGTCTTACTGCTGAAGATCTGGACAGAGTTGTGGCCATTATGCGGAAAACTTTCCAGAATCCTCCTAAAAAAGCTTGAGAGGTGGTTTAGATTATTTTTAAAGAGGCGAAAAGAGTAAATTTTAGAGCGAACTGAGACAATTTTGAGGAGCGTAGCAAAAGCTACGGGCCGAAAAATAGGCGAAGGTGCAGCCTAAAATCTACCTTTGCAGCCTTTAAAAAGAATTTATACCACCTCTGAGTGCCAATGCTTTCAGGAATGAAAAGATATACTACTTTCTATACAATAAAATCAGAAACTTACATGTTTATATTTTTAGTAAGGATGCTTGATTTGAGTTTCTCCTCTCTGTAGTATATCTTTTCATTAAGTAACCTGCCAAAGGGTTACGCAATAAATCCTTCCTGATATGCACAAATTATGTTACTGTAAATGGCTGACAGCCATCGTGTTATCGGCTTTTTGCCATGTCTCTTATGCTCAACGCACTCTCCAGCCGAAAGAAAAGAGAACGTATGCAGTAGAACTACTTAAAAAATACAATCCGGAAGGATGGAAAATACTCCGACAGGTAGACTCGCTGGCATTTCATCATCCCTATGATCAATATGTAGAAGGCAATACGGAATTTGATGTCAGAAACTCATTAGGGACGATTGTGCACGAAATGAATCACGGATATGCCTCTTTATTAGCAGGAAAGCTGAAGCCAAAGGATGCACAAAACTATATGTGTTATTATCTGGGAAGTGATGAATACCATTTAGTGAAATTTACAGATGTCTTTCCAACAGAAAAAATGGGAAGAAACATTCCGAAAAACTTACGTACGTTCCGTTTTGATACCTATATCTATAATCCCAAAGAATCCATAGCACTCGCATCCAATACGTTGGGAATCTATGGGTTAATGGACGAGTGGGTTGCTTACTATCATGGCACACTTACGGATGTAAATATGAATTGCTGGTATGAAGAAAATACACCAGGCAATGCAGAAGATTGGTACGACTATTTCTCAAATGTGTGTAGTGCTATCAATGCACATCAGGAGTTTAAATTTTTCTGTTTGTCGTATCTGGTTTATGCCCAAAAGTATTACCCGCAGGATTACAAAGCACTAATGCAAAACCACGAACTGGTAGAAACATTTTTGAAGGTCAATGAATTATTTACCCAGTTGGTAAAGAAGTATGAGAAAACGAAGGAGAAAATTTTTACAGATTTGCGTGCAAAAGGGGTAAAAGTAGTGGAAGAAGATGAGTGGATTTATCTGAATCGTTTTGGCGCAGGAAATTATCTCACAGAATATAAGCTATTAGGAAAGGAAATGCAGAAACCTGCTTACCAGCAAATGCTTCAGAATTTAAAAGGCGCGAATAAGCTGGCTATGCATGGGAGCTTTGGCAGGCAATAGTAAACATTGAGTTATATCATCAAAAGATAGAGCCTGTATTCTTTCGAGAGTATAGGCTCTCTTCTTTTAGTAAGATTGCTCTGTTCTTTAGCTTTTGGATTAGTGCTTACTACATTTTAATATTCTCTCTTCCTGAGATTTCTCAGATTTCTTTTCATCTTTCTTCCACTGACCTCCTACTTTTTTGCTTGTCCAAAAAAGTAGGCCAAAAAGGACACTTTTTCCCGATCCTTCCGCCCGCAGGCCAAAGACCAACCTCGCGGGAAAAAGAAGCCCTACGCACCTACACTTCCTTCCACGATTAAAGTTAGCACAACTCTCTTTGTGGCTTATTTATTTTCTGAAAGGATTGTTTTCTATTCTTGAATTATTCCTTCTTCCTGTTCTTCTGAGAGAAACAGTCACTCTCTTTTTGTCCTTCTGAAAGAAACTTTTGACAAATAGAGCCATGCTTGGTTTCTGAGAGAAAATATACTCCAGTTGGAAAGGTCGCCGGTCTTGTCACAAGATTCTTTCAGAAGGACAAAAAGGAAGAGAACCGTCCAAAAGGAGATAGGATGTATTCCTTTCTGTAGGATAATAGGAGTGGAACACTCCCTTATAAAAATCTTGCACTATTCTACCCAAAAAAATAAAAGGCAGTTTAAGGATAATTATAACAAAACAGGCACAATGTAGATTGTGCCTGTTTTGTTATAATTCAAACTCATCGCCCCATTTAGGAATTTGGATGTCTGTGTATCCCCGATAGTGCAGATGCGACTTAAAGGATTCCATACTTTCAAGTTCGCCGTGTACCAGGAAGATCGTTTTCAGCTTGTCGTTGGATTGGTATTCTACAAAGTCTGTAAGATCATCCAGGTCGCCGTGGCCGCTGAATACGTCTATACTTTTGATCGTAGCCATAATCGGAATTTCTTTGTCTTTGGAGATAGACAAGCTTCTCATTCCTTTTAGCAGTTTATTGCCCAGCGTTCCTTCTGCAGCAAAGCCTACCAGCAGAATAGTAGCATACGGGTTAGGGAGGTTTGTCATTACGTGGTGCTCAACCCGGCCTCCTGAAATCATTCCGGATGAGGAAATGATAATGCAGGGTTCATTGTAGTTAGCAATGGCTTTACTTTGTTTCATATCCTGCACATAGGTCAGGTTGTCAAAGTCAAACAATTCCTCGTGTTCCTCATAAAACTCCTTCGCTTCCTTGTTGAGCAAGCCAATATTCTTTTCATATACACGTGTACTTGCCAGTGCCAGCGGACTGTCTGAGAAAACCTTGATAGGAGGGAGCCCTTCTTCTGTATAGAGTTTGTTTAATACAAACAATAAAGCTTGTGTACGTCCTACACTGAATGCTGGGATGATAAGACGTCCAGGTTGGTCAATACAGGTTTCCTTAATAATCTTTGCGAGGGCCTCTTCGGGAGCATCTTTATCTGCGTGTCTGCGGCCACCATACGTAGATTCACAAACCAGGTAGTCTACCTGAGGCATACGTTGTGGATCTGGCAGAAGGGGATAATTTTTGCGACCTACATCACCCGAAAAGCCAATGCTCTTCTTCACTCCGTTCTCTTCAATATCCAGTACTATGTTTGCCGCTCCGAGTAAATGTCCGGTTGGAATGAATGTGACACTGATGGTTTTGCTGACTTTAAATTTTTGATTAAAGCCGATGGTTACAAATCGGTCTGTTGTTTCGTGTACCTGTTTCTCAAGATACAGTTCCAGTGGATTGGGTCTAAACTTCTTTTTGGAAGTTTTTTTCTTTTTGCCGGCTGGTTCACTTTGCAGTTCTTTTACTCGTTTGGCATTCAGTGCGGCTGCATCCCGCAATAACAAATCTGCCAGTGGCAGAGTGGCTGTTGTACAAAGAATCTGTCCTTCGTAGCCTTCCCGGATCAGATTAGGCAAGTTGCCGGAATGGTCAATATGTGCGTGTGTAAGTAAAACCAGATTAATCTGAGATGGCTCAAATGGAAACAAACTATAGTGTCCCAATAATTTATCTCTTTCTACTTTTTGTTTATCTAAGTCGGTACCACAATCAATCAGAATTGTATAGCCATCTTCTAACTCCAGTAAAAACATACTGCCCGTAACTTGACGAGCCGCGCCCCAAAACGTTAATTTCATCTATAGCTAATGTAAATTTTTGAATAGTAAAACCCCAATCTTACCCGCAAAAGTTCAAAACTATGCGATTTTGCCTATGGTGAGCAAAAATAACGCAAAAAAGCGGAATAGAAAGAGTCTACCAGATAAAAGGGCTGAATCTCAGTCAGAAGTATGAAATAGGTCTTTTAGGGCGGTAGACAAATCCGGAAATTGATAGGTAAAACCGGTTTGCGCAATTTTCTGATTAGAGATTTTTAAACTTCCCAAAACCGTATCTGCCAGCTGACCCACAAGAAGCTTTAAGGCAAAGGCTGGAACGTTTGGCAAAAATAGAGGGCGTTTCAGAGTGTGTGCTGCTACACGAATTAATTCTTTATTGGTATCCGGATGAGGGCCTACAGCGTTGTATGCACCGTGTAGTTGCTCATTCTCCATCGCATGAATAATCATCCTGCATAAATCGTCGATATGTATCCAGGAAGTCCATTGTTTGCCTGACCCCAATGCCGCCCCTACGCCAAACTTTACAGGCGCTGTCATCTTGACTAGGGCTCCCCCTTTATCACTGAGCACAATACCAATACGCAGCATGACTGTACGGATACCCAGATCTGCAATGGTTTGTGCAGAGGCTTCCCATACTTTTGACACTTCGGCCAGAAACGTAGAGGCATACGAAGAAGTCTCTGTCAGCAGCTCATCTCCACGATCATCGCCATAAATGCTAATACCAGAGGCCGATACAAAAGCTTTGGGTTTGTGTCCTGTTTTCTGTAACGTATCATGTATCAATCGGGCTGATTCTGTCCGGCTTTCTATGATTTCTTTCTTTCTCTCGTCTGTCCACCGCTCATCCGCTACACCTGCACCCGCCAGATGGATGATATAGTCTGCACTCTCTACCGCACCAGGTTCTATGTATTGTTTTCGTACGTCCCATTGATAGACAGTGAGATTAGGAATGTTTTCTTTTTTCCGGCTCACAATAGAAACCTGATAGCCTTTTTGTTGTAAGAGTTCAGTAAGTCTTTTGCCTACAAGACCTGTACCACCTGTAATAAGAACTTTTGCGGACATAGCTACTATATTTTGGAGAGGATGACTTCTAGTTCAATGAAAAAAATAAAAATGTATAGGTCGTTATTTTGCTATATACAACTCTTTTTGTACATAAATGTTATGAGCACTTTAAAATATGAATGCCTGAGTGATATACCCAGGCATTGAGAAGGTAAAATCTATATAAAATGTTACACTTTATTCATTCATTTCTGACAATGGTATTGATGGACTGAGGCACATCACTCAGGGTCATCATAAAAGCGATTAGCTCTTTCTTTTCCTTTTCTGTAAGAGAAAGCTGATCCGGTGAAAGCGTCTGGTTGGGTACATTAATGCCTATACCAGCTCCACCTCCTTTGTTATAAAAGTCTATAACCTCTTCCAACGTTTTATAAACCCCATTATGCATATAGGGAGCTGTATACTCTATATTACGGATAGTGGTAGTCTTAAATGCGTTTTTATGCGTATCTGAGTGAGTAGTTATATATTTACCCAGGTCAGGATCAATTTCGTAACTATTCACTGATGCAGGTACACCCAATACTTCACTTTCTGTTTTATGGAAAGAAGGAGGCACTGTGCCATTAAACAGTGGGATAAAGTGACAGGTACCACATTTGGCTTTTCCAGTAAAGAGATTGAATCCATTCTTTTCCTCTGATGTCAGCAGGTGTTTTTCGCCACGCATATATCTGTCAAACCGGGAGTTGAATCGTGTAAGAGAGCGGGTATAGCTAGCCAGTTAATTACCAAACTACACATGAAGGTAGAACCAGCGTATGCTCAACTGAAAGACCAGTTTTTAATTGAACGAAACTATGTCAAGTCCTTTGATGGATTTAAAACCTGTATTTTGTCAAAAGTTCTTGCCTTAAGTTTAGTCAAATCCTTTAATCAACTTGAACTTTCGCGCCAGATTAATCACATTAAACAGCCTATCTTTTAACTCACACAACCCATAATATATAATAAAATACTTTTAGAAGTAGTTCT
Organism: Xanthocytophaga agilis; assembly: GCF_030068605.1. Lineage (NCBI taxonomy): Bacteria > Pseudomonadati > Bacteroidota > Cytophagia > Cytophagales > Rhodocytophagaceae > Xanthocytophaga > Xanthocytophaga agilis. The sequence continues at coordinate 160,507 of NZ_JASJOU010000008.1, read as the reverse complement.
GATTTCATATTTATTAGTCTTTGTAGAAAGTGTTAAGAAATACTCCATTTTATTTAATCATCTAATTTCTTCTATTCTGTTCAAAAGTTATCTTTTGTTAACAAAAAGATAACTTTTGAACAGAATTAATTACAGCAAAAAAACCTTTTTTTGCACAAACGATATATTTAGAGTGAAGTTTAAACAAGAAAATAACCGTTAGTTGCATTTACCTAATTTACTTGTTTCATTTCTCCTTATAGTTAATATTTATAAAATACATTGCACACTAGAAGTATTTGTTTTAGCTATTTCATTTTTCCATTAGATCTATTTAATTTCCTTTTAGTACTCAATTATATATTTTAATCCTGTATGAAAAACTTTACTTTGCTAGTGCGTTTATTAATAATTTGTTTCGGAATTTTAATAGTCAGTTGTCAGCAGAACGAAAATTTAATTCCGAATAATAAAAACAACTCCTCTGCCGCCAAAATTGACTGTAATGGAGAAAATTCATTTCCAATTGGAATAGCATCTCCCCTTCATGGATCTGTTGTAAATGCAGGGAATAGCCTAAAAATCACTTGGCTTTTCTCCCTTTGTAGTACAGTACCAGAGTATTTAGATATATATTTATATCGTGGAAATACCAAAATTATGAATATTGCTTTACATGTGAGCAGTTATAATCAAGTTTCGAATACAAATGGATATATTGAATATGGTTATAACTGGACTATACCAACTTCACTTTGTGGCTATAACGATTATAAAATAAGGGTTACAAAATACAATGCCGCCCTTATTTACTCAGATTCTAATGCATTTTCAATTGTAAACCCAACTTATACCTATTGCAATTGGATTATATCCCCAAATGGTGGAGATTATATTGCTTCAGGATCAAGTCCAGTTGCTGTTCCAATTTCATGGAATGCTTCACTAGTAAATGCAAGCAGCGTTAAAATAGAAGTATTCAAAAAAGATTCTCAAAGCGATTTATTTATATTTGATAGAGTAGCTACTAATTCTGCTCCAAATACAGGAAGTTACACTTATTATTTTGATCTACCTCAAGGTATTGAGTATAAAATTAAGATAACGTCTAACAGTAATCCAAATATTTTTGACTATAGTGATGGGTCTTTTTATGTCATATTTGATTAATAAAGCAAAAGACATTAATAATTTTTAAATCATTTTTTTGTACTCTACCTGCCTGGATATAAGAGACCTACAAGAGTCCTGATAAAGGAACTAAAACTGCCTCTTTCATGCAAGCCAGTGGATTCTTATACTAAAAGGCTTAACAAGGTAAGCCTTTTAGTACATTTTACTCTGGAAAATCTGCTTGGAGAGCAGGTTTTCTTGTTCCTGGATTTTTATCCCAACGAATATATCCCGATACCGTTTGTATGTATGCACCTGACGAACTATATATTGGTAGTTTGAATAATCCGTTTAAAGCCTTGCGGAAACAGATCGGTGAGATTTTTGTGATTAATGGAATATATATTTTCCAGGGTATACTTCAACCATACAAAAGGATTGATATCCTCTTTCTTGCAGATGGCAAAGAAGGAATAAATCATCGCAGCCTGTTGTGCGGCCTGATGACTGCCCGCAAATAAATAGTTCTTTCTCCCCAAAGCAATAGGTCGGATAGCGTTTTCCACCAGATTATTGTCTATCTGTAGTGATCCATCATATAAATAGGCACTCAACGCACCCCAACGAGCATAGGCATAGGCCATCGCCTTTCCGATCTGACTCTTGGGAAGAGTAGATTGGATTTGCTCAAAGGTCCATTGGCCTAACTCATTGAGCATAGGTAGGCATTTCTCTAAATGCACTTGCTTGATTTGTTCTGTGCTCAGTTTTTGTTCTCTACACTTTCGTTCTGCTGTATACAGATGCTGAATGAGCAACAATGCTTTTTCGGCTCTGGGTTGGTCATTATCTAACGCTTTTTCGAACTCACGACGAGCATGTGCCCAACAAGCTAGGTGCGTAATCTGTTTGCTGGCAGCATATTTTTCATACACAGCATAATCATCTGTTTGCAAATAACCTGTAAAGTTGCCTAAAATAGACAAGGGTACACTTGAGCCTCGGGTAGGACTATAGTCAAACAAGACCATTCCATCCAATGGCGCATGGTAAACCCAGTACCAACCTTGATGACAGACCCCTTTTTTCTCACTTTCAAGCACTTTTATCGGTGTCTCATCAACCTGAAGATAGCCTTTGGATTTAGTGTGAAAGACTAACTGCTCATAAAGCGGTTCCAGTTTTAGGAGAGCTTCTTTGATTCAGCCTTCAAGAGTTGAAGAAGGGATCTGGATATTTTCCTTGGCGAAACGCTGTTTTTGCTGGTATAAGGGCAAGTGATCTAGATATTTGTCGGTCAGGATGGTGGCTAAAAAGCCTGCCTCTGTCTATCACTCGTTCAGGAAGTGAGCCCATCTTGACTGGATTCGTCTCTTGTTGATCTGTACGGCTAGCTTGTTGATCTTTAGAAGCGTATTTGTAACGGATATCGCGTTTGATATACAAGCGTGCAGGTTCACATTCCAATTCTTCTGTAATCTCCTAGCCAATGCAAAACATCTATGATAGATCTCTATCAGGATAGATTTCGATTTGTTCTACAGGCAAGTGTCCTGGCAGTTTGACACGTCTGTAGTGATTGGCTCGTTTACGGGTATATTCAACTTGTATAGATTCTATTTTTTCCTTAAAGTCTTGCTATTGGAGTTGTTTCTCTGGTTCAGGAAGATCAAACGGCAGCATCTTTTGATTAGGGGTCAGATTCGAAACATTCGCGCTTCTGTCCAAACTGCATCCGTTTGTACATTTTGGTGGGAAGCAGCTCGTTAGTGATAACACCAAAGACGGAAATAAGGGTCTTTGCCTTAAGTTGACAGCATTCAAGTACAAAGTCCATGCAATTCAAGTACAAAGTCCAGGCAATTTATGAAGTCAATCCTCATAAATTGCCTGGACAGGTTGTAAAGACTGTTTGCTATTACTGTTTCACTTTCCAGAGAAATAAAGCTTCTTTATCTGCTGTCAGAGTTGTTTCATTTACCTGGATGGATTTATAAAACGAACCTGCTACATACAGATTATTGCTGCGGTCCAGTGCAAGGGTGGTACCCATATCAGTGCTTTCACCTCCTGCTTTTTGTGCCCACTGTAACTCGCCTGCATTATTGTATTTGGCTACAAACATGTCACTGCCACCGGCAGGAGTTAAGGTAGTGCTTTCAAGTGTAAAAGGATTATAGAAATAGCCAGTGATATAGACGTTTCCTGAGCCATCTATTCCAAGTGCATTGACATAGTCATCATTATTGCTTGCGGCTGCCTTTACCCATTGAACAGCTCCTGTGTTGTTGTATTTGAGTGTAAAAACATCCGTCTGGCCTTTGGATGTCAGTGTGGTAGTGCCTACAGTGCCAGTACCTGTAAACAAACCTGTAGTATACAGATTACTGGAAGCGTCGAATTTCAGATCTCTGATACTAAACTCTGCATTGGTGCTACCTATTGTTCGGGCATCCAGTACTTCGCCTGTTGCTGAATAATGCACAATGAATACATCGGAGTTACCCTGAACGGTGAGTTGCTTACTACCAAAAGAAATGTCATCATAAAATTCTCCGGCTATATATGGGGTTCCGGAACCATCCAGGGTAATATATCTGCCATATCCGCCTCCACTTTTAACCCATTGCATCTCTCCTGAGCTGGTATATTTGGCAATATAGGTGTTTCGTCCATTTCCAACTGCTGTCAATGTGGTGTTTCCAATAATGGTTTCTGTATAAAAATTGCCTGTAATATATATGTTATCAGTCCCATCTATGACAACATCAGTTCCATAGTCCAGGTTGGCACTACCTGCTTGTTTTACCCATTGTGCAGTTCCTTCGCTGGTATATTTAGCCAGGAAGATATCAATATAGCCCTTTGAGGTCAGCGATGTGCCACCGATAATTGCTGCATAGCTAAACTCTCCTATAACGAACACATTTCCAGATGCATCCAGTGCTAAACTTCTGGCAACATCGGTATCTGCTCCACCTTCCTGCTTTACCCATTGTAGTTCGCCCTTCGCATTGTATTTAGCCAGAAAGATATCATCGCTTTGGCCTTGAGCTGTCAGGGTAGTGGTGCCAAAGACAGCTATACCAGAAAAAGATCCTGTCACATACAGGTTACCATCTTTGTCTACCAGTTGTTTTTTGGGAGTAATATACCCAGTGGCTTTCACAGCATAGGGGGTGGTACTAATTTCAGGATCTACAGCAGGTGTAGGAGGAGTATCCTCTTTTTTACAGGATGAAAAAGTCATAGCCACAACTCCGGCTATAATGAGTGAGCATAGCAGATTGTTTTTACGCATAGGAATCATCTTAGTGTTTAATCGTAAAAAAATAGAGTAATATAGAAAAATTGAGAAATCAGTGATAATAAAACAACATTCATTCACGATGTTGAATTGTATAACTTATTGTAACATGTATACATACATATATTATACAAGATAGCCACCTTAAAGTAACCTCTGTTTTATGAATTTTATTTTTATTTTAAACACAAGGTGCTTGTTATATACGTTTATGGACATAATTTCAGGCTTCTATATCAGAAGAATGTGTGTTCTGGTAACTTTACTGAGAAAACAAGTGTCAGGCAAAAGTGATAAGTCGATGGATAATTACATTGAATACAGATTCTTTGCTGGAAGTCTGCCTGGGTAAAGTGGAAAGAAAACGATAGAGTTATTTTGAATCTCTTTTACTTTGCATGAATGAAGCAAAAAAGTATATATTCTCCAAGGATGCTTTTTGTTGAGCTAGACGTTTTGAATTACTTTATAGAGAGCCTAACAATAAAAGGAGATAAATAATGAAGCTCAAAAGAGTTGTATTTATTGTTGGCAATTTAATTGCGATATATGGTATTTATGCAATAATTAATGATGCCTTCATTTATAACCATTTTGTAATCTCAAAATATTTTCCCGGAAAAAGTGAAATTCATTTTACGATTTTGGCAATGTTTATTGGCCTACCATTAATGAGTGTCTGTATGTTGTTGATGAAAGAGACATACATGATGCTGATAGGGATTGTTTATGTGTTCTTTTTTATATGGGCAGTAGAATTATTAATCAAAGCTCTGGTTTAGTACTCTATATCAGATCAACAAAGGAGATATTTAGATAAAAAAGTTATGTTTAAGCCCTCATTTTATACTATTTCGATTTATATATTTTTAAAATATCTGGTGTTCTATCTGTTTCTAATGTTGAAAAACCAGGATTTTTATCTTATAAATCCTGGGATTACTAGTGGAGCAGGTTTGTTTTATTATTTATGGATGTTTCTATTTTTACCTGTAGTGACTATAGTTGTCTTTTCAGGGCTATTGTATTTTTCTTTCAAGGTGAATAGGTTAATTCATTTTATAACGATACTAGTTGTGTTTCTTGTAGGGGAGTACTGTCTGTATACTTATCTGGCATCTCAGACAGATGCAATGAATGGCATATATAATGAGATTATCAGTGTCTTTGTATTTATACCGTTCTTTTTCAGGTATATACGCACTTTTTTTGTTCTTAAAACAACTAGTTAATCTTCTAGTATAGGTCAAATAAGTATTCTCAATCCTGAAGTTGTCAAGACAACTACGAATTCAACTTCGAGGATACTTATTCACAAAGTAATGAAATTAAAGTAATAGAGGTTGGACAACCATGAAACAAGATATAATTAAAGCGTGTATGATAGCTGTTTTTTTATTAGTATAATTTTAATTTTCTATTCTTCTACCTTAAAAACCAAAAGTTATAATGCTCAGGAAAACTATTGGGAACCATTCGGAAAGAATGGGCAGGTGGGTAATCAAAGGACAGTAGTAATTACAGAGAATAACTATGTAAATGGGTATATGACCGCTTTAGGAATTATTGCGGGAGCATCGATACTAAGTCTGGTTTTATGTTTGAATAAGGAGCGTGATTTTGTTAACAAGTAGATCATTTATCAATGCATTAATAATAGTAAAGCCGATCTTTCACAGGATCGGCTTTTTCTATTTCTTATCGTTTCCATGCTTGCCTGAAATACCGTTCATATCCAAACGGATTACGCCACTCGATATTATATCCGGGAATAGTTAGCTGCTTGAGCCATGACGAATTTATGCCTTTAAGTCTGCGTCAGGGGAAGGATGATAGAAAAAGTAGTTCCTTTATCGGGTTCGGAATTTACACTGATACTACCTTGGTGGCTACGCACAATCTTACGACAATAAGCAAGGCTTATATCGCTACTCTCAGATGCCTGGTCATAAGAGAAATGATTCAATACATCAAAAATTTTCTCTTGTTGCCATTGGCTCATTCCTATGCCATTATCCTTTACCTGAATCTCAACAAATTTTGCTCCTTCTAAGGGTGGTACCGCACGGATATGGACTTTGACTTGCCGCTCTGGCTGGGAAAAGCGAATGGCATTACGGATTAAAAATACAAACAGTTGAATCATTTGCTCAGGTACTGCTTCAATAACAGGCAAATTATCCAATGTTAGCACTATAGATCTTTGCTTTAGTTCCATTTCAAGGTCAACCAGCGCTTCCTGAATCAGTTGATTTAAATTAACTTTTGCAAAATCCTGCCGTTTATACGTAAAATCCGAATAACGGGACAAATCCGCTACTATTTCAGTGAATCGCAGGGCTTTTTCATTTACTTTCAATGCCAGTGTCTTTGCCTTCTCATTTTGGTTTTGTTCAGTAGCCGTGACGAGCATGGTAGTAAACATGCGGAGCTGACGCAGAGGTTCTCTCAGGTTATGACTGGTAATGAATTCGTACTGTCGTATTTCATCCTGTGCATCATTTACTTGTCGGTTCAGATTGTCGATACGGGTAGTACCTTGTTCAAGGAGTTGAATGCTTTGCAGATAAAATGCAATCAGGTCGGCAAACAAATTGAACATACCGATTGTAGTCTGATTATTTAGCAGCGCAGGTTTGGGATCAATAGCACACAAAGTCCCAAAGAACTCTCCGTTTTTGAGTTGGATTGGTACTGATATGTAACTCTCAAAGCCATACAGTTTGGGTGTATGGTGATTCCGGAAATACTCATCTTTTGCTACATGGTCTATCACAACAGATTGATTATCGTGGCGCACCTCGTTACAAATAGTTGTTTGGATAGGTAGTTCTTCACCTGATTTGAGGCCAAATGCAATTTCATCGTGTACGCTGCAAGCAATCCAGTGTTTCTCAGTCACTCGGGCTACAGCTGCAAATCCCATACCTGTACTTCGACAGATAACTTCCAGCATGTTTGAAATGATGGGGATTTGCTTTACCCTTTCTACGTCAGCTTTTAGGTGGCTTAGCTCACTGTTCATTCTTACTTACTTATTTATATTTATACCTTTACGACAGATTATTAATAAGATAGATTATTAACAAAAAGTAGAAACAATAGTTTAAAAATCAATGGCTTAAAGATAAAAAGAATACTTTAAGAAAAGCCATTATTTCTCTCAGACACTAATTTTTATCATAGAATTTTAATTTTGAATACATCAATACCAAAGGAAGAAAAGACAGATTGTATTCTACTTTCAGGATAGTATATACTCAAACATGGTAATGCCAATGTATACACCTTTGTTGAACTTTAGTCTTTATTTTTTGACACACCGTCTATCTGGAAGTGTACTAAGTCTTTACTGTATATGAGTCACAACTTTGCATACGATACAGCATGAAAAATGGATTTTATTAGAAAAGCTGCTGAGACAGATATCGGATGAGTTCTTTAAACGGCTTGTGGAATGAACTCTGTCTTGCTGTTGGATAAACAAAGTAATCTTTTATCGTTATCTATTCATCGTTTCCACGCCTGCTTAAAATAGCGTTCATAGCCAAACGGATCGCGCCACTCGATGTTATGCTCGGGAATGCCTAGCTGCTTGAGCCAGGATGGGACAAAGAAGCTCGGACAACCTTTGTTGTCAAACTGGTTATGTCCGGCAATCTTGACATTGGGTGCATACCCTAATACTTCACCGATAATGTCTAACATGGTTGAGATCTGCTGAGGGGTACGGCTGTCTAATGGCGCTTTGTGGGAAGAGTCCAGGCCACCTACGTAACACAGGTGTCTGGAAATGGAGTTAATGCCTGCTACCCCGTTTGTAATCTCGAAGGTGTCAATTATCTGGTCGTTGTTGTGTTTGACAAACTGGTGACGGGAGCCATCTAGTAAGATCAGATCCGAGTAGCCGACTTGTTTCCATCCGTTACCATAGGGTTTGGGTTTGGTGTGCCAGCGTTTCACATCGTCAGGGGAGATCCAGCGTCCGGCGGGAGTGGCGGTGCAGTGTATAATCAGGTATTGGAATTTCATAGTGATAGAGCTAAATGTATGGGTTGAAGAAAGGAAGGATGGGGGTGATGCCATCCTCGCCAAGGCAGCCTGTCCCGCTACAGTGGGATGGCATGCTTCTGTGTTACTTAGGGTCTTTCATGGAGAAGAAACCGACTGTTGAAATAAAGGCCAGCAGCGAAACGAACGACTGTGTGTCTATCCGGTTAACCAGCCAGAGAATGTACCCTGAGAAGGTAAATAAACCCAGGGTTGAGGTTTTCCAGTTGTTTAGCACAAACTGGATGTAATCGTATATTGATTTTGCCATAGGGGTTTAAGGGTTAGGGGTGATGTAATTGCCTGTTTGCCATTCGAATGATTGGGATTATTCCGAAATCCTGTAGGGGCGAACCCACGTGTTCGCCCAGATTGTCGCAGGGAATGTTTGTATTAATCCGACAATGTAGGGGCATCCCCTTGCGGGTGCCCGTGTTAGGCGCAAACACTGTATGGTATAATCCGAAATGGTTGTTTTCTAAACCTAATCATTCGCGTTCGGAAACCGGGCAGGGGCAAGCCCTGCCCCTACAGGATCGGAATACCACAAACAAGGTTTGCTGGAACCAGGGCGACCGCCAGTCGCCCCTACACGGTTCGCATTGTTTGTGCCATTCCAGGTGATTCATGCCGATGCGTGATAGGTTATGGCCCTTTGCAGGTATCCACAATCTGAAACACAGGCGCATAGGTAAAGCTCTTGACATGTTTAATCTTCTCCACATCCAGCGGTTGCACCGGATGGGCTGCTACCTGTTTGGCTACGATCTGCTCGATGTGGATATAATCTATCACCTCACAGGTGTAGACCTCATCAGGATTGAGCCTGTGCTCTGTAAAGATGCCTACAGCCAGGCCCAGCACAAAGCATAAGGCTGCTACTAGAATACGTATAGTCATGAGTGGATTCAATGGGTTAGTGAAATGAATAGGTATACTACACTGTGGCCTGAAAGAAAGAAGCAGTAGCCAGGTGGTCTACTGCTTCCAGGTGGCTGCCTCTTAGCTAGTGTGTAGAACTAGGCTGGTAGAGTAGCCTTGTGAGTGGTGATAGAAGACATAGAGCCATCTACTACCGACAAGCGTTGCTCAATCTCATCCAGCTGGGATTCATACAATACCACGGCTGTAGTACCGTATTGTAACTTGCGTTGTTCGGCTGTGAACAGCTTGTATTCAGCCTTTACTTTACGTGTCTCCATCTCGGTCTTGGTAGAGCCTTCGGGCAATACGGCGATGATAGCTGTTAGTGAGTCTACTTCTGCCTGGGCAGAGGCAAGGGTAGCTTCGATGTCAGATGCCCGGTCGGAGGCATTGTCTCGACTACGGGTTAGTGAGATTTGTTTGTACTCCAGTTCGCCTTTCAGGTCTGAAAGTTCGTCGAGTACTTTGTCACAGTCTGCTTTGGATGTCAATAAGGTTAGCGTTAATGCCATAAATGTATAAGTAGTTGAATAGTGAAACAAGATCACCAGTCAGTGTCCGGACTACTTGCTGATTGACTTTACAAATATCGGCATTATATCCATGCGTTTTAGAGCGTAGTTTTGATTATCAGAACTACGCTCAAAACACAGGTTTGACTTACTTTTGGTTGGTTTTGGTTACTGGGTTATGAATCTATATTTTGAATGTTTGATCACTTGAACAGTAGGTACCTAGCCAATAAGTTTTGGAGAAGTTTAAATATTTATATGATTAAAGAGAATAATAGAAAGAGTCTACATGACATAATAATTATCATTAAAAAGGGTGTTTTTCACGTTTCTTTTCTTATAATTTCTACAGATTATTGCACTGATTACCCTATATAACTCTTTAAATAGATGAATAAGAAAGATGATGTGGCAGTGAATACATGATCTTGTATACATATGAGTAATTAAATAGAAAAGGTGAACAGATAATAAAGCCTAATGATATGTCAAAACAACTTTCTGAATATACAATTACTGCCAAAGTATCAAAGAATGGATCAGTAAAATATCTAATACATGAACAACATCGAAATACGAGTTTTAAGAACAGGAAATCTCAATGGCTAATTTCGGAGAGTGATGAAGTAGCTTGTTTCGATAATGCTTATAATTCAGGTTGGTTGGACGGCAGTTATGTTTGTTGGGGATTAAAAATAGATACCAGCAATAGCTTGGAAGTAATTGGTCATGCTACTGATAATACAGAATTAAAGATTGCTAAGTTTGTAGATTCTAATAATAATGAGGCTTGGCATGGTTATCCTGCTCATTATCAGGATAAACCACAGGATAGACCAAGTGAATCAATTCTATCAAAATGGGTAGTTGGTAACTTAATAAGTAAATCGAAAATGACTAAAATACTTAGAGGAATAACATGCAACCTATAAAAATTATTATTCGAGGAAATTATTTCGATTGCCAGATCTATCGAGGAAGGTTGTATTTATGGACTTTTAATGGGGATCTGAAAGTTTATGATTGGGAGCAACTAATATACTCATTTATTGAAAAGGGTATCGACAGTACTATCCTGAAATATGGCTTTTTGTTTGGTAGTCGTCTTTATCATTCACTTGTGAGAGATTTGTTAAAAGATCAAGATCTGACAACAGTATTGTATAATAAGTTTAATAATGTAGTTGGCCTGCTATTAGAATTATCGGAGGACGAGATAGAAGCGTTTTTAATAGGAGAACAGGACGTCCCAAATAAAACTTTACCTTCAGATACTGAAATATATAATAACAAGTTATACTACATAACTCAAAAAGGTTTTTTTGCAAATGAGGTACATAATTCAAAAACAAAAAATCCCGTAAGTACTAAACAAAATAAATTATGGGATGCATCACTATTTTCCATCAGAGCAAATAAATATCCTCAAATTGCTTTATCTGGAGGAAGTGAAGGTTTATTTGAATACAATATGTTAAATGGAGCATTACCAGCTTATGAGAGTAAAAAAATAGAAAAAATACCTATTTTTCAAGTTAGTAAAAATCATTCTTCCTTTGCAAACTATTCTTACTTAAGTATTTATAATACTTCATTAGTTGAAAGTTCGTATATGTCAACATTTGGGTGGGTGAACTTACAAAATAAAGAAGGAGATATTATTCAAGATGAAAGGGGTAAACCAATATACAAACGAGAGTTTATACAGAATATTTCTGAGTTAGAAATATTTAATTCAAAAGGAAGAGATTTTAATAAAAAATATATAAGCTGGGGAATTGGGGATAAAATTTATAAGGCTACAGAAGATGGTTTCAAGGTTGTAAAATTTAATAATTATGCAAATATAGAAAAAGGAGAGAGTGAGTTCAAAACTTTAAAGTCTGTCAAATTAGCTCCATGGAAAGGAGATGTAGTCTATGGTGGAACTACTTATTTTGGTAATATTATTGAATGCGAAAATGCATTGGTTGTAATTCAAAGTGATAATGAATCTTTTACTATTCCAAACGAGATAACAAGGTGGAGGACATATCCTAGATCAATTAATTATGGAAACCACCTTCATGTAATCTTGGATGATAGATTAGAAATTTATTCATTTAATCATGATTACTTTGTATCTCAAAATACAAAAAATATTGGAATAGAATTTGAACCTAAAGATAGTCAAATAGAAAACATAACTACTGATTAAATGAATCCGATTTAAGCATTTTTGTGAATCGTACAGATGATTAGAGTAAATACAATAAAAAATACATTTTCATTGAAAGTGTTGTGTAAAGGAATTATGTTAATTATAATTTTTTATTACTACTAAGTTGTTGAAATGTGGAAAACTTGAGTTTCTTGCTATCATCTTTGTTCTAGGTATGTTGATCTTAATAGGCAAATTTATTTGAAATTTACACCTCTTTGATTACTTTTTAAGAAGTGATTTATAAGCTATATTTTGATTCTAGGTTAGATATATTAAGAATGTTAATTGTGTTTGTTTTTAAGCTTTTAGACAATATAGACAATATCTCTTAGTCCCAAGAAGCAAGGGAATAGATTGTCCGCCTTCCATTGCCAGACCTAGGTTATTTTCCGCCCGTGTTATTGTCTTTGAAATATACATTGTTCTAATTCTGTGTAAACTTTCATTTCTTCCGTTATATATTGAGACAATGTCAACTTGAATGTTTCAGGATTGATACTCGTTGTTATACCACAATAGTTTTTAATTCGTCCAGTCTCATCTTTTAGGTTTTGGTCAGTAATATTGGTTACAAATTTGTCGTACTCTGTTTCATTGAATGCTAAACCCATCGTGTTACAATAAGCAGATAGTACTTCTTTGTCATAAAGATAATTTTCGATTTCCCAACGCTTCATCATTCTGAAATGTTGAGGGTTATTTTGTAAGTATAATTGTCTATCATTTTCGTCATTTTGTTTTCCAGAGGATGTATCTCGGTCTTTTAATACAAGTATTTCAATATCTGAAAATACTTTTGTCAATATTGCTAATGCAATTTCACTTCTTTGGTCAAGTTCGGTATTACCACCACTTGAAATAAACAAGGTATCATGATATTTTTCACCATAAATAGTATTAAAAACCTTGGCATCAAATCCTTTTTCTAATCCATTCATACCTGGTCGGTCTTTGCCTTCACAATAAATAATGCGTCTAGGACTTACTAAGCCTGTGAGGTCATCTAATGCAGTTTCAAAAATTTCCTTCCATTTAAATAAAGATTTCTTAATTGGAGTAAGTACTTGCTTTGTTGATGCCCAGTTTATTCCTTTCTTAAACTGTATGACTTGGCAATCATCTTTTAAGTCTTCTTGCAGGGCTCTTAAAAAACCTATACTGTGAGTAGCAACCCATAATTGGCAGTTTTCTCCTATCAGATTGTTGATTTCAATCAAAAGTTTTTTTTGAATTGATGTATTAATATGAAGTTCAGGCTCGTCGATTAAAAATATGGTGTCATTATATTCCTCTCGCCTTAAATATAAATCTAGTAAGATATCAACAACCTCTTTTTCGCCAGAGGATAGCACATTGAACTCAAATTCTTTTGTATGGTCTCTTTTAGTAAAGTATAAAGTTCCTTGTCCTGCCTCTACATTTCCTATTCCCGTTATTATTAAATCTAGACATTTTGAAAGTGAATTATTTAAATCTCCAATGATTTTTGCTTTTGCCTCGCTTGGTTTACAATCTGCAAAATGCATATATGCATTATACTTTACATTTAAACGCCTATAGTTCTCCTCCATTTTATCATCTAGGTCTGGAGAAAATGCAGCACCATAATTATTAAGATTGATTTCTGAAATAGCTTTAGTTTCTTTTATCTTGAGGTTACTATTGTATCTATATGGGCTCCTAAATGAAAAAATCGTATTTCCTTTTGAAATTTTTGTGTTAACTACAGTTTGAAAACTTCCACTAGTAAATTCAATGAATACGTTATTCTGATTAAAAGAACTATCTTGGAACATTGAGTGATATTTATAGTCTCTTGGATTTTTATAATCTGATTTTCCAATTTGAACTCTAGTGCTGTTTAAATACAACATTCCATCAAATACACTACTTTTTCCACATCCATTTGGTCCAACAAGAGCAATAATTCTTTTCGGCTCAGGCCCTAAATCAATTGTTAAATCATAAAATCTTTTATACCCGTTTTTTAGTTGTATTTTTCTAATTCTCATTTTTAGATTTATTGGTTTAATTTAACTACTAAACTACCAACTACAAGGTAGAAAACATTAGTAATACTTGTTCTATTCTTTATTGCCAAGTATATCGGTTTCGTTAATTAATTTGTGTGTTACTAGAACTGTAATTGAATGTGATACAGTTTTTCTAATAATTAAATACTTGTTAAGTTGGTTAATTAGTTCTGTAGAATTTAGTATTGAAGGCTGAATATCATTAATTGATAAATATTGATTGCTAGCTGATATAATATTTTGGTATTGCTTCTCAATTTCTTGAAGTATTTTCTTATCAATAGGTGATAAAATTTCTCTATCTGTTATCGGGTATTTTTGATTAATATTAGAAGCGATACTTTTTGCAATTTCATCCCAGTTCTTAAGAGTAACTAAGTAATCTTTTTGCAATAATTGGAGTTGTTCTTTGCGGACACTATCATTAACTTTATTAATTTCTGTTACAATTAGATTTGCTTTCTCTTTACAAATTATACAACAAGGATATTCTTCAATTTGGGCATTTAGAAAGTTGGCTTTTTCTGCATCTGTTTTTAGTTTGTCAATATTGAATGCTTTTTTATATAAAACAATTTCGATTTTATTAATCAAGTCATTGTATTTGGGATAAAACTTTGAACTAGTTATTTGAGTTGTAGATTTATTACTATTTTGCTGTTCTTGTACTATATTATTATAATACTCCATTGATTGAAGATTGCTACACAATTCAGATTCAGTAAGTTTGGATAGGTCTGTTTTGGATAATTCAAAATACTTTTCTATTACATTTTTAGCACTTTTCAAGTCTCCATTTATATAATCATCAATTTGATTAAAAAGTATCCTATATGCTTCTTGGTAATTGTTCTCAAAGTAAGATTTTCTCTCATCAGTTGTCTTATGTCTTTCACTTTCATTTAGATAACTTTCCATTATGATGAAATAGGAGTTCATCAAGCGGCTGATAACATCATTATTTACTTGATTAATTTCTTTATCTCTAGTATAAACCATAAAATCCTTTTTCATTGAAATTGCTTCCTTAAGGTTGCTTAATAAAAAGGATTCAAGTTCTTTTTTCATTCCTGAAAACTCAACGAGTTTACTTTGTCTGTTATTCAGATAATTCTGATCTATTTCAACGTTTTTAATCCAATCTGTAGGGAGAGAATAATATGATTTATATCTAACGACAACCAAATATGGATTTTTCGTATCTAAAGAACCTAAAATTTGCTCTAATGTTTGTTCTTTATTTTTTAAATAAGCTAATAAATCATTTCCCGCAGTTTTAAAATCCCATTTTATTTGGTGAATAGATACTGAATAAATTTCATATTTGTACACATCTGATTGTTTGATTATGGGTATTATGAATTCATTTGTTATGGTTTTTTCTTGGGCTATTTTTTTAAAATATTCTGCTCCCTTTTGTACATTTTGTAAAATCTCATTTGCCCCAAAAGGTCCTTCTTTAAGGGCAAGCGCGGTTTTGAACAGACTAGTTGATATTTCAAAAGCTTGTGCCGCAATTTCATTTGCAGAATTCCCTGTGATGGCTTTAAGTCTTCCTGTTGCATCTAGAGGTTTATATATTAGATCTTCATCTTTTATTTCATCTAGAACTCTCCCCATATTAGATGCTACAAATTGTTGACTATTCGGTTTCGTCGCATCTAATAAATACAATGGTATGGTCAGCAACTCTTTACTTTTAGGATGCTTAATTTCAACAGACAAAAAAACGTATTTTGCATAGTTATTCGCTTTTAAATGATAGATATTTCGCTCTTTTCTCGTCAAAGTTGCCCCTGAAAATAAATTCGGAAGTAGTGAGCCATTAACTAAATAGATTGAAGCCGAATTATATCTGTAATCAGGAGAAAGTATTTTTGGATTTTGCCATTCTGATATAATCGGAGCATCAATTTTTTGTCCAAACGAATTTATTGTAACTAAAGTTAAAATAAGGGTTAAGATGTTTTTCATATTATTCAATTTTCTATTTGAAAGTGCGCTTGTTTTTTGACCAATGTGTTGCAACTTCATTGATAATTTCAAGTATATGACTTATAGCATGAGATTTTAACTCAAAATATAACATATATATTGATCCAATACTAACCTGTTTCTCTCGTCTGGACAATACCTCATTTGAGGTATTTTTATTTCGTTTATATTCCATTAAATACAAAACGATAATAATAATTGTTAGCGTTTTGTATCTATCAGTCCATTTTCACCTCCCCATTCCCAGTCATCAACCAATTCAAATTCACATCATAGGTTACATGCAGGCTGTAGAGGAAAAAGCAGGAGGGGAGGCTCTGGCCTTTTTCCAGTTGGGATATGTTACTTTGGCCTAGTCCCATGCGTTGCACAAATTCGCGTTGAGGGAGTTTGGCTATTTCAGTGCGTACATATAAAATGCGTTGGCCTATCTTTTGTAAATCCATTGGTGTTAAAGTTATCGTTTGTGAATAGTTGTTTTGTTGCGCATAGTTAGGGGCAAATTGATTTTTGAACCGAACTATGCGCAGTGTGTGTTTTGACGTGAGTTATGCGTAAGGCATTTTCTGCTGCGAATTCCACGCAGCATTGGGACTGAAGCCTCGGTCTGCGGTTTGCTCGGGTTAGGATCGGTTTTGTCGTGAACTATGCTCATGGTTGTTGCTGCGCATAGTTCACGGCAGAGGGCTTGCTGCGCACAGCTATGCGCAAGAGTGTAAAGCTAGTGCAGGGTGGTGCCTGTCAGGATTGTTTACCGAAGTCTAAACCCATAGCTGTGCTGGTCTATTATCCATTTATTCAACACTGTAAATGCCAGCTTGAAAGCGGCCGTTTCTGCATCATATCGGTTGAGATAGTATTCGGTACAGGTCAGCTCTTCCGGATCTGTGAGTTGGTAGTTAGCATTGGCGTCTTGCCCGATCTGGAAGGTATAGACGGCCTGTTTGTCTTTCAGTGTGCCTGTTACATTAATCACCAATCCTTTGGACTGAAAGAAGTCATAGAGCATGTTGGTGTAGCGTTTGTTTCTGCCGGATAGTGCCAGCTTAATTGATGATTTTTGTGGGGCGGGATGTTGTATGCCCCAACTTAGAAAATCCAGATAGGCCAGGCTGTAGCTGTGCGTCACTTTACGCCAGAAGGTGGTGGATTCTTTGTGACTTTCTTCGTATTGATCGTATGCGTTTGTGTCGAAATACATATGGGTGTTGTTGGGTTTTAATTTTATTTAATTTAATTGTGTTTGTTTATAGCCCCTTTCTTTAGTCTTCTTGTGGCTATTTGTTTTTTGCTTGTCTCTTCCTATATTGATTTATAGTCTCTATCATCCTTCTTCCTACCATGTTACTTTTTTGCTTGTCCAAAAAAGTAACCCAAAAAGGACACTTTCTGCCGAACCTCCCCCGCGCAAAGCCAGGGGCTTTCCTCGCGGCAGAAAGAAGGCCAGCGCACAGTTACAACGATTCGCGTTGAAAGGAATCTTTACTCTCTTTGTAGCATCCAAAAGATGCTATGCTGTTTTACAAAAGATCAACCAGCACATGGTACAAAAAGACTAGTAGTCACTTCAATCGTGGTTGGTAGTGTAGGTGCGTAGGGATAAAAATTCCGCGGGCCTAGCGATGGCCCTGAGCGGCGAAGCTTTGGAATTTTTTGCCCTTTTTTGCTTCGTTTTTTGGGCAAGCAAAAAATGAAGAAGCCTATGGAAGAGAAAAGTAAGGGACAACAAACCAACATAGGAACACACACGCAAATATGTGAAGGCAGCTAAAAGCCCTGGACAATAGAATAACATAGGAAGAGTGATCATATAGCCTGTATGTATAGCAGTGATTAATTGCTTGAACTCGTCATAACTGTGAATAATGTGATAATAGCCACCTTGTTCTTCAATTCTTGCCTGAAACAGTTTCTGCTCCTCGCTCTGGATTCCCTCTTGTGATTTTAACTCAATGAAATGGCCTGTAGACGCAAAGAAATATTCCAGGTCTGCAACACCCCTCACAACTCCCATAGATCGGTTTAAAGCGCCTTTAATCGCGTTTTGGGAGGTGTTGTTATTCATGTGTAATAAGCCTCTGTAGTGAGGGAAGGTGTTCCAGTGCCATTGGAAGCATAAGCCTTGTAAGCGGGATTCGGTGGGTTGCATAGGTATGGTATAGTTTAAATAGTAAATGACTGATACTGAGGTTGGTTACACTATCTACACTAGGTTACACTAGCGGTTACACTTCTAAGTGGCTGTAAATGAGGTCGGTTACACTTCTAAGTGGCTGTAAATGAGGTCGGTTACACTGGTTACACTTGTTTCTTTATACACGTGTATATATAATATATATAGTAGTATAGAATAGGGTATATATAGTGTGCTATACTCTCCCAGGAATTTTACGAACCCCAAAACAAGTGTATCCAGTGTAACTTGATTCATTATCAAAGACTTAAAGTGTAACCTGAAGTGTAACTATGTGTAACCGACAAACTGCATGTGTAACCCGAACCCGGATTTTGGCTGGTTAGAAAGGGTGCTTATTTAAGACTATGACGTTTGTCTTCGTCACACAACACCCAGAATCCCCGAATGGATTTGCCGGAAAGCTTGATCGGCTTGCCCTTGTTGTTGTCAAAACCCAGTGATTTCATAGCCCTGCCAATCTTATCCGGACTCAGGTTTTTATAGGTACTGTAGATTTGAAGAAAATGACCAATGGTGGTCGATGAGACAAAAGCCGATCCGGAAGCCTGTGGAGTACAAGGAGTAAAGAACTTGATAATTAGCTCTTCCTCCTTTGACCGCAGGCGGTATTCTTCGGCTACCTCATTGATGCGTTGCATCTCTTCGTCAGTCATATCGGTGTCAACGCCCTGGATGTACAGGTGATAGGCTTCTTTCCAGAGTTCATATTTGTCTACCGCATTGTATATGTCCCAATTGATGCCTTCTGTCACCTCAATCACCCCAAAGCGGCGATTTCCGGTTGTATCTTCCAGAAAGTCTACCTCATTGGCACAGCCCGCAAAGTTGACCAGGCGTGGCTTGTTCTGACCCCGTCTGTCGTAGTTGTAGCGCATAAACACCGTAGGTTGGGTAATCATGGATTTCATGCGTTTGTAGCCCATCTTCACAATGCTGTTAAACTCCTCGTCAATCGCTATCCAGGACGAGCTCATCACCAGGTCATCCTGGTAAGCACGTTCTCCAAATACATGTGGTGTGATTAGTTCGGTGCGGCAATACAGATTATCGGGCAGCAGCTGTTTGATCCATGCACTTTTTCCAGCTTTCTGCTTGCCTGCCAGTACCAGCATCACACAGCTATGCACATCAAATGCCGATCCTACACAACCTACCAGCCACTTGCGCAGCACTGTAGTGGCAAAGTCATGACCATGCTTGCAGCGCAACGATTCGGCCAGACGCCGGATATGGCCTGTAGTAGCACTACCCATGCCTTCGAAAAAGTCTCTCAACGGATTAAACTCTACAATACCTGACGACTTCATATAATCAAAGACCATGTCTTTGCCAATCGGCTGCAAAATCTTGCGGGAGGCATCAATGGTAATATCAATCAGATCTCTTTCGGTCTGGCGTATATAGTTGCGGTACACTTCCTGATTGAGTACATTGCGTTTGAGATCAGGCTGATATTCTTTGAAATACTTTTCGAGTCGTACCCAAAGCGGAATCCGGTCTTCGTCTATATCCTGAGGGGTAGCATATACCTGCTCTACTATAGGCCGCGCCATCTCCGGATCAATGCCATGGACCTGTTGCAATACATTGACAGTTCCCTCCACGGTATTGCTTCCATTCTTTCCCAGTTTGGCCGACTGTACAATGGCTTTGGTTTGTTCGGAAATAATGCTGATACCATGCTGCTTGCAATACCACAGAAAGGTGGCAATGGTGACCTTCTTCACGCTGGTAGCATTGTGTCTGAGGCAGGCAGAGTACTGCTGATCAGCCTTTTTTGCATCATACAGTGACGAAAATTGACTCACTGCCAGAAAGCGGTCACGGCCTATTTCGCCAAAGTAATCAGCCAGAGCAAAGCCAATAGAGCACCACTGGTGGTAGTTGCCTGTAATGTCGATTTGTCGGCTTTGTATCTGATCAAATACATGGTCTATGTCATGACTGCCAAAGAAGATATTGCGCGTATCGGGCTTTTTCTTTTCCTTTTCAGGATAGAGTTTAAACACCTTCGAATCTTCCATCACCCGTAGGTCCGGATCATAGCTGACAAATCGCAGACGAGACACATTGCAACCGCTGGGGTCTACGATCAGTCCATAGGTCTGGAAATAATACTGCGACAAGCCATCAAAGGCCAGCTTGTGTTTTTTGCCATCGATGCGTACTACCACACACAAGCCTTTGCCCCGACAACTGACAAACTGGGCATAGGTATATGGATCTTGCTCAAGCAAGGCTTTGACTTTGTCCAGATCGGTTACATCGTCCAGGTCAATGGCTATAAAGTTCGAATGCTGCTGCAGGTGAGTGTCTGACTTGCCGTCTGTAAACACTCCGGAAATGGTTACGGCAGGCAATTTCTCTTTGAGCTTTTTCTGGTTGTCTTCATTATTGCAGGTTCGTACTTTCTGCACCGCATCTTTCCAGGTGCCGTTTTGTATGTTTTCCAGGAAGGTTCGAAGTGGGTAGGCTTGCCCGGTTTTCGCGTATGCGTGAGGGAATAAGGTTATGGTATGGTCTTTCATGTGTTTTCGTAAGTTGGTTGATTTGTTGCGTGTTCCTATGTTGTTTTATTGTCTCTTCCTATATTGATTTATAGTCTCTATCATCCTTCTTCCTACCATGTTACTTTTTTGCTTGTCCAAAAAAGTAACCCAAAAAGGACACTTTCTGCCGAACCTCCCCCGCGCAAAGCCAGGGGCTTTCCTCGCGGCAGAAAGAAGGCCAGCGCACAGTTACAACGATTCGCGTTGAAAGGAATCTTTACTCTCTTTGTAGCATCCAAAAGATGCTATGCTGTTTTACAAAAGATCAACCAGCACATGTTACAAAGAGAATTGTGATCACTTCAATCGTGTGCGGTTAGGTAGGTGCGTTGGGCTTCCTTTTCCCGCGAGGTTGGCCCTTGGCCATGCGGGTTGGAGGATCGGGAAAAGGTGTCCTTTTTGGGTTACTTTTTTGGACAAGCAAAAAAGTAACATGGTAGGAAGAAGGATGAAAGTGATTATAAACCAACATAGGAAGAAGAATCAAAAGAGATAAGTGATAGGAAAAGCATGTATCTTAAGGAGTAAACACCTCTGCCTTCGGATTGCTTCTCAGATCCGGGTCATACGTCACATACCGGAATCGTGTGACAAACTGATCCGATGGGTCGGTGATAATGCCATAGACACCCTCGTAATACTCGCTCAGCGCCTGATACACCTTCATATGGTCACTAGCTGGAATGCGGACTACCACTGTCAGTGCCTTGCCGGAATAGTTCTCAAATACCGCATAGGTATATTTGTCCAGAGCCAAAATCTGTTTGCCTCGCTGTAGATCCCGAAAGCCCTCTACGTCCATTGCGATAAAGCCCGAATGTTGGATAAGTGATAATCCGTTTGTATGTATAGAGAACAAACCAGAGATAGCGACTATGGGAAGAGAATTGCACGAATCGGCCTCTGACACTCCCTGACGGATCGGTTCTAGCATTTCGCGCCATAATCCATCCTGGATATGGGACAGGTAAAGATCTACTGAGTAGGGTTGTGTGGTTAACGCATCGATAGACGAAAAGAAACTAATGGTTGACATATAGGTAGTAAGAGATATAAGGGGTAGAGAATAGTTTTTGCACTGTGTGTGCATGATTATCCATATAAGGTCGATTTCAGCCTTGGCGTGTTAAAATCGCGTATAATGCGTTTGTCTTCCGTTTGGGTATATTCTTGCAGGCGTTTGTCTACCCAGCCAGGCCGATAGCCTTTGAGCTGAGCCAACTCTTCCAGGAGAGGGCGTGGGTTATCGCGTTCCATGATACGGTGTATAATCCAGTTTGCCTTGTAAGGCGTTCCTGTGTAGCTATTGCCTATCTGAGCCCGCTGGATCAGCTCGGCGACACTCATCTCTGACCAGCTTTTTTGCTTGAGATAGCTCCAGTCGATGGAGACTTCTTCTGTATGAACATGTTCCGATTCGCGCTGCTCCTGAGAGAGGCGTTCAAACTCATACCCACAATGTGGACAGGTAACACAGCTCAAGGCAATGATCGACTCACACTCCGGACACTTTTTAGTAGGAGCAATCTCAAGGGTTTTCTGAGCCTTGCCCGTCCAGAACAGATAACTCCAGTCACGCGGCTCATGCCACAGACCATGCTCATCCAGATTATTGCCCATATCAATGATGATAAACTCTCGCTTACTGGCCGTAACCCGTGCCCCACGCCCACACATTTGCAGGAATAGGGGCAGAGACTGGGTAGCTCTGTTGAGGATAATACACTCCACACTGGGTTCGTCAAATCCGGTAGTGAGAATGCCACAGTTGACCAGAATCGCTCCCTCTGTGCCAGAGAACCATCGTAGAATCGCCTGACGCTCGGCATCGGGAGTTTCGGAGGTAACATACCGTACCTGTGCATGTACCTGACTAAAAGCCTTAGCGGTAAAGACCGTATGCGGGATATTGACACAGAAGATCAACGTCTTTTTACCTAAGGCGTGGTTTTGCCAGTTGGTCACACAGCCATGATAGAGTTTGGGTGTATGGAAGTCCTGATATAGCTCATTGTTCTTATACTCGCCATCAGAGCCAGTAGAGGCCGTGATTTCTATAGGTACCGCAAAATACCTGGGCTTAGATAGGTAGCCTGCCTCAATCAACAGGTGTATTTCTGTACCTACTACAATGTCCTCAAAGTAATGGTTGAGCGGTTCAAACTTACTGGCAGCAATAGGTGTAGCCGTAGCCCCAATCATAGGCAGATCCGGATGCTGGTCTATCACTTTGCGGAAATTGCCTTTATGCGCTTCGTCTATAATGATCAGCTTCAGATCCGGCAAAGACCAGCCTTTCTTGATTCGGCGGTAATAGGTCTCTACCATGGCCACCACCACTTTATTGTGGGGCATGTGCTTGGTTTCTGCACTCAATACACCTGCCTGTAATCCCGCTTTCTGAAGCGTTACAGCCGCCTGATGCAAGAGTTCAATGCGATCCGTCAGAATCAGTACACGCCCTCGGCTAATGCCTTCCAGTGTGCGTCTGGTAATCTCGGCAAAGGTGACTGTCTTGCCCGCGCCAGTAGGCAGGCACAGAATTACCCGTTTCTTGCCTGACAGATGTTTTTCTGCCAGTTTCACAATACTCTTCTGCTGATAGTCTCTCAGGGCCAATGCAGGCGTTACAGACACTGCATGTACATTTGGTAAGGGCAAAGCTTCGCCATTCACACCATTGGCGTGATCTAAAAACATATCCTGTGGCATGGATTAGCGGGTTGAGGTGGCTGACTGAGATTCTTCTTTCTGATCTGGCTTGTCAGACAGATGGCGTGCTACCTCCGTTTCCAGTTCCTGAAGTGTCTGATGTTTGCCATCCATAATCCAGGCTTCCAGTTCGGCCCGGCTGAAATACAGCTTGCGTCCCCGCTTCATATGCGGAATGCTGCCGGCACATACCAGATTGTAAATAGTGGATTGAGCCAGTCCTGTAATCTGCATGGCTAGTTCGATGCCACCGAGCTGCTTGTCTGCTGGGGCAGGAAGAATGGTAATCGATTGTAATTCAAGTAAAAGAGCCTCCACCCGGACTAGCCGTGTCAGGATGTCTTCAAAAGGATTAAACATGTAGGGAATAAAGGTTTGGGTAAAAACTGATTACACCAGAACCCCATGAGGAAGAATACCCGGAAACAACGGACAAAAGACACTGCTACTATAAAAAAGGTCAGTACAATAGGGAAATAAACTATCCCATGATTTTTTCGACAAATAGCCGTAAAAAAGTAGTTATGGATATTTACTTTTATTTACTTTTTATTACCTTTGTTTATGATTTGTTGCCTTCTGTAGCAAGAGCAAAGCCTCCACTGTCACACAGTAGTTAACAGATTCAGTTTATACCTCTACAGAATCAAACAAAGCAGTTTACTTTTTGCATTGTTTCTTTTAAAAATAAAAAACAGCCTTTCTGCATCGCAGAATAGTTGTTCACTAAGTCCAGCTGTAGTTCGGCGACCAAACTTCGCTACACTGGCGTGGGTAGGGATTCCTCTGGGAGTTCCTATTTTTATTTCTATAAAGTAAGGCTGTAAATTTAGTAAATCCCACCTTTATACCCAAGAGGCTGTCTTATATTTTATGTCTTTTTCGCATATTTTTTTATTGTAATTATATTTTTTGGAAAGCTTGCTTTTTATATTTTTTTGACTGGATTATATTTCTATGTTAAATATTATTATCCAGGAAAGTAATAAAGAAAATAATTGATATAAGGCTATATAAGGAAAGGTTATAGTGGTATAATAGGAGGGTACATTGCGTAAAAAAAGAGGCTGTAAAAGAGGGAGAACAGGTAACATACTTACTCCCTTTCATCTGTCAGATTATCTAACTCATCATCAAATAAATGCTCTGCAAAGGAAACCTGGAGATACGCTACCTGATCACCCCACGTAAATTTTGGTGACATAGCTTTTTCATCTTTCTGAGTGAGAATTTGCTTTAGGTTCTCATAATCATTACGTATTTCGTCTTTATCAATCCTTATTCCTTGCTTCCATTTATTACCAAACTTTTTTACAAAGGAGCAGAAATGAATCAGAAAGAAATCATGCAAATATAGATCTGAACTAAAATATTGGGGTGTTTCAAAAACTACCTTATTATCCCGATGTGATCTGTGCAAATAATAAATAGTATCCTCATTTTCTTTCACGGATATAAATTGAGAGCCTGGAACAGAAAGTGATATATCACCCAGGATATAATGTATATCTCCTTGGACATTTACAGATTGAATAAAGGTTTGGGGTAGAAATTGCAACGGATAATCAAATCCTAGCATTGGAAGACCAACAGTGCATAAAAATTCTTTGGTCTTTTTCGAAATATTACTATTCAACCCAATATGTGGGACATATTGTACTCTTCTTCCTTCAAATAAGTCGGGTAGTTTTTCTTTCATTGCTTTCATTAAAAAGGCAGATTATCCAGGTCATTCAAATACTTATTTTTAGAATCTTCTCCGTGGTGATCTTTATCGTTACTTTCTTCCTTTTCAGAAGCGATATCCTCCCATAAAAATGGACTGAAGAGAAGTAGAAAAATAAATTTTAATACAAAGTTCCTGTCTGCCAACGATTTATTATACTGATAGAAAAAGTTAACAAAAGTACTTAGCTTATCTTTTCATCAATTGCAATGGATATAAATTCTTCATATTGATGATATATCTCCCCTTCTAAAACTGCTAATTGTCTTTTCCAGTAAGAATGATCCGGCGAACCCTTACTATCCCAACCAAGGCCGTCTGGATCGGTTTGATGCATCAAATATACTGAGTTTACAATTTGGTTTTCCAGTATTTGATAAGGTAATGGTTCCTTCATGAAAAATGCTGCTTCTTCCATTTTTGAAAGTTCCATTTGAAAAAACAAAAATGAAAATAAGTTTTGATTAACAAGGCTAATTAAATTGGTAGTTACACCTAGATTATAAAATCTTTTATCTAAAAAGAACAAAGATTTCTTTTGAATATGCATGATTATGGTTTCGTCATCAAATCTTTCATTCAATGGATTACCCAGAACAATAAATTCTTCTTCTTGAATTTGAATCAATTGAAGTTGTTCAATGGGAAAGAAATTGAATCGTCTATTCATATAAGGTAATCCAATCGTACTAAGTATTTCTACCTCATCTCCATATAATCCAAGGGCTATCAGATCATCTTTTTTATAACACTGAGTTTTTCTTGATGACCAATAATCGTATAGTTGCTTTATTTTTTGATCCATTCCATTGATTTTATATATGCCTCCTGAAGGGTTTTGCAAACGATAGGTTTTTCATACAATTTTTCCTATATATTTTAGTTGCCCAAAATATGGCTTAAAGTAGAAATAAACTACAGGCAATGACTCTTGAAGAAATAGAACAGGTCGAGAAAAGACTGACAATACAATTAACGAATACATACAAAGAATTTCAACTGAATTATCCTGCTGAATTAATTGAGTTAAATTTACATGAGGAATATTTCATTCATAATTCAGATTACCTGATTGAGATAAATGAAATGTTAAGATCAGGCGGATTGCCACACGATTACCTGGTAATTGGAAATGATATGGCGGGAAACTATTACTTCATGAACATCAATGATTTGGAGCCTCTCGTCTACTATATGGACCATGATGCAAATTACGACACAGATGGGGATGATTTTAGTAGTTGGGAGGAAGTGATAGAGAAATACTTTACAGTAGAGTTTGAAGATTTACAGCAATTTAGTAAATGGCTAGTATACTTTTACAGTAGACAGAGGTAGGAGAAGTAAGCAAGAATAACTGGCTACTATCCAACACAGATACATGGTTTTTCTTTGCCTAAAGCTTTTTTTCAACTAATCTGCTTACCAGAAACTATTAATTAACTATTGCATCCAAAATGAGCATTTCACTGACCCCCTACATTGTCGATACTACACATTTAAACGAAGTGATCGGTCACAAAAAGAAAGATTATACCTTGTTTTATGATCATATATGGAGAGAGGTAAATAAAAGATTGAAATTTCATGATGTTAGTGGAATTACGGGAAAGATGATTTATGAAGACATCATTACCCAAAATTTTCGTTTTGCCGCTTATGAAACAGCATTCGTTTATAGTTTGGGATTAGAGGCGATGATTAAAACTAGTATCGGTTATCATGAGCATAGTAACGACACTAGGTATGAAAAGTTGCTGGCAGAAGGTAAAGCACCTGAAGACATCGCCTATCTTCAAAAAGCAATCCCGTTCCGACCGGCCTATGACTTCAAACGCAATTTATACAACAATGAGTGGGTACCCTGCAACAGTAAGGTAATGAATCATTTGCCTTACAAATGTCCTATAAATATTCCTTTGTGTGAAGACTATTATATCTCCACGATCTATAACCATGAGTTTGATGAGTTTCTAAAAAATCTGGACTTGAGTGATTGTACCGACCAGGCAGGTGATAAGGAGTTTCGTAGCTGGTTTGAGTACGCCAGAGAATACAAGTGGGATGTGGTGCTCTTTGTCTGGTAGATAGGTGGGCTCCCTGTTTGAAAACAGGGAGCCGACAGAATGATGTTTACAATTTTTCAGCGTCTGTGTTAATCTTCAATTACTTTTTGTATCCGTTCTTTGATATTTCCACTTGATGGCCTGGGTGCGTCTTTATCAATTAATTCTCCGGTTTTATTTATCAAATAATAGGTTGGAAATCCTTGTATCTGAAACTTTTGTCTGAATACTTTTGATTCTGTTTCATTTAAAAAGTATTGATTTTGGTTTAACTTCAAATTTTTAACAGCCGTTTTCCATTTTTCTATTTCTGAATCCATACATATATAAACAAAAGCAACCTCTTTATCATCAAAGGATTCATCTAATGAAATTGAATACGGAAATTCTCTTTTGCAAGGACCGCACCATGTCGCCCAAAAATCAACATATATTACTTTTCCCCGAAAACGTTCAGTCATATCTTTCAATACATTTCCTATTATGTTAGAACTTGAGGTTTGTTCTCCTAAAAATGTAACCGCCTGACTTTGCGTTTTGAATGTTTCCACCCGTTTGACAAATAATTCCCTCAATTTCTTATCCTGAATTTTAGTAACATTCCTGTTTATAAAATCCAGTGCATTCTTTACATCTGTTTTCAAAAGAATATTGAATAAATCAATTACAAGCACATCTCTTGATTTGGTAGCTTTCTCACTAGTAAGTAAGCTATCCAGCCTGTTTTGAAGATTTTTGAAACCTGCATAGTTTTTTTTCTCTGTAGGAATTAAATCGTGGAATCTGTATTTGAATATCAAATATTGATTCAGGTGTGCCCGATAAAATAAGGATAATAATGCCTGGTCATTATCAACTGGAAAAAGTGGGTTGTCCATCAAGTCTTTTTCCAATGGCAGATTGTTCATCTGTCTGTAGGCAGCATAGTCGATTAAATAATTTGCATTTTTGTAAAGAATATTCTCTTTCGTCCAGGTCTCAAAAATTTTTGAATAATTGTTCATTTCGTTAAATTTTTGAAAGTCCTTTAATTCGCGTTGAGTCCAGATAATTAACTCTTTTTTATACTCTTCTAGTGTTTTTCCTTCACAATTTGGGTTGAAATTTTCTTTATTGTTCTGCAAGAAATAGGTAAATATCTCTTGGTTAACTTTCGAATTTGACCCAGTGAACTCAATACGTTCATTTTTGCCGAATTTTATAAACAAGCTATCGCCAGGAGAAATAATCAGGTTTAATTTTCTATCTGCTTTTAAAATGACTTCATGTGTTTCCGTTATCGGAAAATCGATTCTAAATGTTTTCTTGCTTGTATCTACAAAGGCTAAATAATTAGTCGAATGGTCATCAAGCAGATTGGATACATCTAGTGAAATTATTTTTGTTGACAGATTATCAAATTGTCCACAAATGATAGCTGCTTTCTCTTGAGCTAGCACGCAAAAATTGAACAACAGAAATGTTGTAGTTACTAAAATTCTCATTGTTGGATCATGTATGTTATTTCTAAGAGGTACTCACCTACAAGTAAACAGGGGCTACGAAGTCACAACGAAGATTTTCTGGCTTGCTATATTTCTCAATGATAGATTTTTGCACATGGATTATCTGTAAAGCTGGCAACAAGAAATCCACTTTACTAGTCAGGTATCTTCCTGGTGTTAGTATTGTTCTCCAATGATATGCGTCCCACCATTCAAGCTGATGATAACACCAACTTAGTGAAAAAATGTTGCTTTCAATGTAGATCCGAATAGACATTCGAACTCTTTTTTTAATCTTCATTTCTGAAAAGATAGAGGACATATCTGGCTTCGACAGGTTGAGGACTGCTACTACCAGATACCTTTAACAATTCTGGAAAAGAATTCGTAATTACCTTGTGATCTTTTTTCCTTTAATATTTCATTCAAATCCTTTAAGGTTATATCTTCCTGAATACCCAGTTCTTTCTTGACGTTATTTAATAACAGCTTGACAATTTCTTCAGGACTATGAATAGTTTCTGGTATCTCTCTTCTTGATTTTTCATCATCTTTTGGTTTCATAGTTCGTGTAGTTTTCGTGTAGGCCTTTAATACGTTCTTGTGTGTCTCTCTTATCATAACCTCCAACATTCCTGTATGAAACATTTGATCAAAAATGGGTTAAAGGATTGAATATTTGTCCTGAAAAGTGTCTTAGAGCAAATAATCTCCAAAGTCAACATCTAGTGAATTAATCTTTGAATACCAATAAGAGCCAATAGAAAAAGCAAGTGGATCTTCATAGCATAACACTTCCTTGAGTGTATTATAGTCTTTCTGTATTTCCTCTTGACTGATTTTATGATAGGGGATATCTGTATATTTTTTCTGAAACAAAGAATATTCTGTTAGAAAGATAACGAACTTGTCAATACTACTATTCAGAAACATTTTTGTGACTGAAAGATCTCTTTCTCGGGTAAGAAGATAAAGATATTCAGAATTATATTTAATTGTTACAAAAGATAATCCTGGAAATTCAGCGTTACAGTCATCCAGAATATAGAATTGTTCTTTATCAACTACCAATGAGTGAAAAGAAGTGGCGGGTAAGAATTTGGGTACATAATCGAAAGCTAAAATAGGTAAACCTATTTTTGATAAGAAGGCCTTGGCGGAGTCGGATATACTAATGTTATTAAGGCTAATATAATCTACGCTATGTCTAACTAATCGATTCTTCCATATATCCGCCAGTGTTTCTAATTTGTTCATTTTTTTGTCAAAGAAATTGAATGGTCTGTCTGCTGACTCCTGCCAAAGATATTTTTCTATTACACAATCAGTAGTTATACATACATGCAAAAAAGCAAATCCCAACTAGTAAGATATTTCATTCATTTTCATCTATGCTAGTCTTTTGTGAAGGTTTTACAGAATAAAAGGTTTGTAAGATAACATAAGTGATAGTATTTCCTCTGGAGAAAAGTGCTCATATAGCTTTTTAAAATATTTTAAAATATCAGGATCTGGCACATTTTCACGTAATCGCATGATTTGTTCATCTGCCTCTTGCTCACTAGATGCTTCTGCAAATCTGATTTTCCGAATCAATTCTATCAATTGTTCCTTTTCCATTGTAGTACTGAGTATAGTGTATAGCTGAAGGTAAAACTTAAAATATTGTTATACTCCCCAAAACTGGGCTGTTCTACATCAGCTAAAAGAGAGAGATAAGGTGCTGAAAAGTTATGTTAGCTTTACATTTTTATTTAAAATACATATTTAGGAGATTTAATTTTTAGAACTAGATCAAGAGTATGGATCATTTATTGAAATTGACTAGTAAGTTACTACTATTGCATAAAGACAGTAAATCTTATGTCCGTGATTTTGATACAATACTAGAAGAGATAGCTTATTTACATGATATTCGTTGTATTGCCTTACTTGTAGATCATTTTGATGATCATTCAGAATTTAGTGAGTTAATGTTTGGGATAATTCACTTACTGGAAAGCTTTGATGATGAATCCTATATTAAAGAACTTATAAAAGTATCACCAAAATTATTTGAAAAAGCTCCTGGATGGGCATCTACTCTGTTTATAAGGATAATGAATCATCCCCCATCATTATTTATACTAAGAGAAGTCTTAAACAATATCAATGAAGCAAATCCGGAAAGGCAAGCTGTTGCTAATATACTAGGATATGTAAAAGTCAATGAACCAGCATTGATAGAAAAAGTCAATATTGTATTAAACTAAGTGCAGTGATCGTTTTAGATGCGATTTTTTAGTGCACCTGAAAAGGAGCTTACCTCTCTGTCCTTCTGTAAGGATTTTCCCGCTATTGTCGGGACAGGTGTGACAAGAATGGTAGCCTTCCCCTACTGGAATACATTCTCTCATAAGCCAAAGATGGCTCAATTTGTCACAAGATTCTTTCAGAAGGACAGGGAGGGGAGAGAGATAAGGAGGACAGTAATGCGTTTTCTTTTTTATTACAGAGTCTTGTTCTACAAAAGATAGGAGACAAGATAAGACTTCTGTACTATACCTTTACTTATTTTAACCCATCACCTCGTCTCACCCCTGCATAAACTCATTGAGCCTTTAATTATATAGACACTCACAAAAAGTAAGTAGTCTGTTATAACTAACTAAGGGACAGATATGTATGGAATACTTATAATTTCTGGTAAGTAGTTATACTTCTCTTTTGCATAGATGAAAATAACTTGTCATCACTATTTTAAATAGGTAATCTGTTTAAATTCAAAACCTTACATAGTATTTATGTATACATATTATGTCAAAATGTTTCGAATTGGCGATTTGGTAACAAATCGGTAACATTTGGCGCTCCTCTAATAACGTTTATTTAACTTCTCAATAAACATGGGCTAATTCTGTAGATCTACCTTTGCTGCATCAAAAATCTACCAGAGAAATATCATTAAAAAACTTTAGCCAATGTTACATCTCAACTCTCTATTAGCCTCGCTAGTAGCCTCGTTATTTTCTATCACCGTCCTCGTCGCCCAAACAGGCAGTATAAAAGGAACTGTAAAAGACTCTGAAACAAACGAACCACTGATTGGTGCTGCTGTAGCTATCCAAGGCACTACCAATGGTTCGGTAACCGACTCAGAAGGAAATTTCCTTATCTCCAAAGCCCCAGTTGGGAAACAAGTCCTCACTATTACCTACATCTCCTATCTAACTAAGAAAATCGAAGTTTCTATAGAAGCAGGAAAACAAATCATTTTGAATACAGCTCTGGATGAAGATGCAGGACAGACATTACAGGAAGTAGTCGTAACAGCTTCCAAAGCAACCAACACAGAGGTTGCGGTTATCTCAGAAATTAAAAGTATTCAACAGGTAGCCGTGGGTGTATCTGCCCAACAGATTACCAAATCCCAGGATAGAGATGCTGCACAGGTTGCCAGACGTATTCCTGGAGTATCGATTGTCGATAATCGTTTTATATTAATTCGTGGCTTAAGCCAACGCTATAATACAGTAATGATTAATGATATTATAGCACCTAGTACTGAGATAGATAGTAGAGCCTTCTCATTTGACATGATTCCAAGTAATATCATTGATAGGATTCTAATATATAAATCTGGTGCAGCAGAACTACCTGGTGAATTCGCTGGAGGAATAATTAAGATTTACACCAAAAGAGCTCCAGAAGAAAACTTTACCAATGTTGGGCTGTCCTTGGGATACAGAGCTAATACGACATTTCAACAGGTAGAAAGAACAAATTATGGAAAATGGGATTTCTTAGGCTTTGAGGGTAAAGACAGACAAGTCCCAAGCAGTATTCCATCCAATCCAACTTTATTCAACAGTTTAAGTCCAGAAGCTAGAGCACTGTATGCAAATAAGTTACCTAACACATGGGATGTTCAGTCTAAAAATGTTCCTCTTGATATTAGAGGAAGTTTAAACTTTGGCCGTAGATTCGACGCAGGTTCTGTTCAAATAGGTAATTTAACAAGCATTAATTATACTTCAACAAATCAGTATTCTGAAAATCAGTTTGGGATTTACAGAAACGGAACAACTGCAGGGAGTAGATCTGTAAATTATACAGATGATCAGTTCGTTTACAACTCCAGGTTAGGTCTATTACATAACTGGTCTTTTAGATTCAATCCAAAATTTACCTTAGAATTTAAAAACTTATTTAATCAGTTGGGATTTTCTGAGACTGTTGTCAGAAATGGGCAAGATGTTGATGACAACAGAGAAATAAAAAGTTATTCCGAAAGATTTGAAAGTAGAAGTATCTATTCTGGTCAGTTGATTGGTAAGCATAATTTTACACCGCGCTGGATGCTTAACTGGCAATTAGGTTATTCTTATACAAGACGTACTGAACCAGACTGGAGACGATTAAAATATACTCGCAATATTCCAGAACCAGGAGAAACTCCACAAGAATTTTCTGCTCAGACAGATGGTCTTTTGGTTAATTCTGCAAGATTTAATTCTAAACTCACAGAATCAGTTTATTCAATAAACATAAATAATGAATATACCCTTGGTTCTAAAGTAGAAGAAGGTTCAGATAGTCCAAAATTGCGATTTGGTTTATATGCAGAGAAAAAGATGAGAGATTTTTCTTCTCGATGGTTCGGATATACAGGAGGAGATCAAGCTGTCCGCAAACAGGATATTGGTACTATTTTCAACCCTGCAAACGTTACAGGAGCTTCCAATGCATATTTCACAATTGTTGAGGGCACTCAGCCTAATGACAAATACACAGCATCCAATGATTTAATTGCTGGATATGTGGGGACGACACTTCCTGTTACAACGAAGTTTAATCTTACTGCAGGAGTACGTGTAGAGGCTAATAATCAATACATGAAGAGTAAGCCTAGTCCAACTACCGGAAGTACTACAGATTTGGAAGTAGATAAGAATGTAGTAGTAGCCTTACCGTCTGTAAACCTAACTTATGATTTGAATGATAAGCAATTGGTAAGGTTAGCTTACTTCTCGTCTATAAACAGACCAGAGCTTAGAGAGTTAGCACCTTTTCAATATTACGACTTTAATAATAATGCCAACGTTCAAGGAAATGAATCTCTGAAAACAGTCCGTATCCAAAACGTTGATGCTCGTTGGGAATATTATCCAACTCCTAGTGAACTGGTATCATTTGGAGCATTCTATAAACACTTTAAAAATCCGATCGAAACATTTTTACCTGAACCTAATACTCCTCTTATCCTGGATTACACATTTATTAATGCAAAATCAGCTTATAGCTATGGCTTAGAGGCAGAAGTGAGAAAATCCTTTAGTGAATTATCATCTAATAGCTTCTTACAAAAACTCACAGTAGTCGCAAACGCTTCTTACATTATTAGTCGCATCGATTTGGGAGACTATGTACAACTTCCTTCCGCTATTACAACAGAACCATATGATGTAAGAGGTATTACAGATACCAAACGTCCTATGATGAATCAGTCTCCTTATCTTATAAATGCAGGATTGTATTATAACAATGAGGCTACTGGAATACAGGCGAATATTTTATACAATGTATATGGTCCTAGAATTTATGCAGTTGGTAGTAGCTTAACCAGAACCATCTATGAAATGCCAAGAAACGTTATTGACCTCACGTTTATTAAGACTTTTGCTCAGAAATGGGAGATAAAAGCGGGTATTCAGGATATCCTTAATCAAAGATTTCGCCTTGAACAAGATTATAACAGAGATGCAAAGGTTACAGCTGCTGATAAGCAACCCGTAAGAACCTTCCGTCGGGGATCTTATCTCACACTAGGCGTTACTTACAATTTTTAAATATCAACCACAAATTAAACTTTTCACCAAAACGCTGAAACTATGAGAAATTTGAAAATTCTCGCATTTATGTTTGCCTTAACATTTATTGCATTTTCTTGTAAAAATGATGATGACGATAACGAAGTATTATCTATTGTTGACTTTACGCCTAAAACTGCTACAGCTGGTACAGAAATAACTATAGTTGGTACTAAATTCAGTGCTACTGCTTCAGAAAATATAGTAAAATTTGGAAATGTGGAGGCTGCCATTAAGTCTGCAAGTACTAATCAAATTGTTGCTATTGTTCCTTCTAATGCAACAACAGGTAAAATATCTGTAACAGTAAATGGCCAAACTGTATCTTCATCTTCAGACTTCACACTATCAAATCGTTCTATAGTTGAAATTTCAGGAGAAATTAAATCATCTCGTACATGGTCTTCTGATAGTATATACCTTTTGAAAGGATTCGTGTATGTAACAGATGGCGTTACACTTACAATTGAACCAGGTACACTTATCAAAGGTGATAAAGAAAGTAAAGGGGCCTTAGTAATCGAAAAAGGTGCCAAACTTATGGCTGAAGGAACTGCTCAAAATCCAATTGTATTTACTTCTAATCAAGCTAAAGGTAGTAGAAGTTATGGTGATTGGGGTGGGGTGGTTTTGATGGGGAAAGCTCCTCACAACCGTTTGGCAACCCAAACTTTTGAAGGTGGACTACGTGGTACATATGGTGCTTTTAATGTTGCTGATGATAACTCAGGTTCATTAAAGTATGTCAGAATAGAATTTGCAGGTATTGCCCTTACAGCTTCTGCTAATAGTGAAGTCAATGGCTTGACTTTATATAGTGTAGGCTCAGGAACAACATTAGAGCACATTCAGGTTTCTTACAGTGGTGATGATTCATACGAATGGTTTGGAGGAACAGTAACTGCGAAATATCTTGTTGCTTACAGAGGGTTTGATGATGATTTTGATACAGACTTTGGTTTCTCAGGAAAAGTACAATATGGTGTATCTTTGAGAGATCCAAACATAGCTGACCAATCTGGTTCTAATGGATTTGAATCTGATAATTTTGGAAATTCTGGTACACCTGCAACAGATCAAAATAATGGATTACCTCTTACTAGCCCTGTATTCGCCAATATAAGTGTTTTCGGAACTAGTGGAACGCCTTCTTCTGCTGCAACTCCAGCCCCTGGAAGCGGACCTTACCAGTCAGCTATGCACCTAAGAAGAAATACTTCTATCAGTATATTTAACTCTGTATTTGTAGGATATCCAGAAGGTTTACGACTAGATAATAATGATGTTGATACAACTGTTCAAACTGTTGGAACCAGTACATATGCAAATGCAGTAAGTGGAAATCTTCAATTACGTGGTATTGTATTAGCCAATGTGACAAATGCACTCCTTGGTAAAGGAAAAGTAACTAACGATCAGGCGTCTAAAGTATTCAATATGACAGGTAACAACAATCTGGTAGCTACAACACTTTCTGAACTGTCACTAAACGCCGCGAACTTCACTTTAGGAACGCCTAACTTCCTACCTGCCAGTGGTTCTCCTTTGCTGCAAAATGCAGTTTGGACCGGAAAGGGTGATAATTCTTTCTTTACAAAAGAAACTTTCAGAGGTGCATTTGGTACTGTGGATTGGACTGCAGGTTGGACTAACTTCGATCCTCAAAACACTGATTATAAATAACAATTGATCTAAAATACTTTTTGAATATCTCTTTTGATATTTCTCCACTACAAAAGCCGAGGCAACTTGCCTCGGTTTTTTGTTTTTATATATTATCTTAATACTAATAGAATAACTAAAAAAGTAACAATCATATAAAGAGATTAAATAAATATGATAAAAAATAAATTCTATTTTAGGGATTAGAGCAATCTTTTGATAGTAGATGAATAAGAAGGTATTTTTTGTCATTTTTTAATCACTTAGTATTATGAAAAAGTTTCAATGGCTTTCTTGCTGCATTTTTTCGTTATTCCTCTTGTATGGCACATCTTGCCAAAACGACAAAGTTGACCCACATAGTAATCTCAGTTCATCCACAGACTTGCCACTGCTTGCTAAATTAAAAGAGGCAGGATTTAAAGAAAATCAAATAGAAGATCAGGGAGAGTATTATCTGGTTTCCGGAGATTTGTTATTTAAGAAAAACGAAACTGATCTTAAACAGGTTGAAGCCTATTTTGCATTAAAAAAAGGTTTTAATCAGGGAAAAAGTGCGCGGGAACAACAATGGCAAACTCCCGGCATTATTTCATCTTTTAATGTTGAAAATATAAAGGTCTATGTTAACCCCAGCATAAAAGCTAATTACGAAGTAGCTTTGCAGGAAGCCATTGGCAACTGGGCCAGAGATGCCAATAGCAAAATCAATTTTGCCTTTATAGATACTGATCAGCCTACTGATAATAGTATTTATGCCGATGTTAATGTTTATGCAGATAACTCCATTACAGGGGATTATGCAAGGGCAGAATTTCCATCTACTAATAAGCCAGGCTGGCGAATCAGGGTTAATACCTCGTTGAGTAATGGTCTTAGCTATTTACAAAAACGCTTCCTGTTTGCCCATGAGATGGGGCATGTACTTGGCCTATATCATACAGATGAATATCATCCAGGATATCTTATACCTGGCACACCGCAAAGCGATCCGAATTCTGTTATGAATTCTGGTGTATACTATAATGGTGTTGTTCCTCCATGGAATAGCTTTTCAACCTATGATAAAATAGCAGTTCAATACTTATATCCGTGGGGAACGTATGATAAATGGCTTACTTCTCCAGAAGGTAAATATACGGGATTATATGGGTATGGCATCTTTGGTGGTGACCGTTATGATCAAAGTTATGCCAGCTTTGATATTACCTGGAACAATGCTCTGGTTACTACTTCAACAGTAACTTTACAGCTTTATGAAAAAGGAGCACTGAAAGGGACATTGGCTTCCAATATACCTAATACGGGATATTACCATGTAAATAATACACCGTTACTACCTACAAATATGACTCCGGCATATACTCCCTTGATCCAGATTAAAATAATCTCAGATGCCAATCCAGCTATTTCTGATTTTTCATCGACATTTTATGTTGGGTTTAATGGCGACTAAACAGCTGTTATCCATATAAATAAATTCTTCAAAAAGCCGTAATTGTATTATTACGGCTTTTTTGTATATAGCTAGGCCAAACAGAAAACTTCTGGTAACCGAAATATTCAGAACATATGAGTGTCAATAGATAAGAAATGGTAAAAGGCGATATACTACCCTTTGGCGATTATACATGGCAAGTACTTTCCGTTAAAGACGACAGAGCACTGATTATTACTGAAAATATACTCGAACTGCGTTGGTATCACACAAAATTTGTAGAGGTCACCTGGGTTGATTGTGCGTTAAGAGAATATCTTAACAATGAGTTTTACAATACCTTCAGTCAGGATGAAAAGACAAAGATCCTCACAGTTATCAACAACAATCCAGATAGCCCCTGGTTTAAATCAAAAGGAGGGGAAGATACTACTGATAGTATATTTCTGCTAAGTCTGGAAGAAGTCTGTGAATATTTCGGGGATAGTAAAGCAAAGCTACATCATAAAGGTAGTCAGACATGGTATATAGATGACGAAAACAACAGTAAGCGACAAGCAAAGTATGGTAACGACTTTCACTGGTGGAGGCTTCGGTCTCCAGGCTATTATGGTCGCACAGCTGCAAGTGTTACCAAAGACGGCTATGTCTATGTCCGTGGTAATGGCGTTTACGGAACACCCAAAGATAGCGGCGGCCTTCGCCCCGCCTTATGGCTGTCAATGTAAGACAATGCTCTTTCTGAAGGACAGAAAACAATCGCCATCTTCCTGTTCGCTCTTCGGAGTATAATACTCCAAAAAACAATGAATACTTCTTATCTCTCCACCTGACAGGCTTTGTCCCTGTTGTCTTACAGAAAGGAATATATCCTCTATCTTTTTGGAATGCCCTGTCCCTGTCTTGCTGAAAGGAAGCTCCTTTTTGTCCTAAGAAGGACCTGTCTCCTGAAAGGCTTACATTCCTCTCTGTCCTTCTGAAAGAAACTTTTGACAAATAGAGCCACGCTTGGTTTGTGAGTGAATTTATTCTCCACTCGGAAAGGCCGCCGGTCTTGCCACGAGATCCTTACAGGAGGACAAAATGGGGAGTAGTGTTCCTTCCAGAAAGACATAAGGATGAAAGGAATTATTCTTTCAGAAGGATGGATGTGAGCCGCTTAGCAGGACAGAGCACCCTCTCAAGATAAACAGAATGTGAATGTCCCCTTCAGAGAGATAGAAATCTAGGAAATATACCAAAGAAAGGAGCTACAAAGAGAGTAAAGTTGACTTCAATCGCGAGAGGAAGTGTAGGTGCGTGAGAATAAAAATTCCGCGGGCCTAGCGTTAGCCCTGTGGGGCGAAGCTTTGGAATTTTTTGCCCTTTTTTGGTTACTTTTTTGGGCAAGCAAAAAAGTGACAGGGCGATAAGAAGAGATATGTTCTGGATTATAAACCAATTTTGGATACAAGTAAACTCAGGAAGTGAACTCTTTTAAATACTGCAAGCAAAGAAGAATTAGACAAGCAAACTTATATTCATAATCTGGTACTACTTAGCTTTATCAATAAAATAATGCATTATTTTATTGATAAAGTATAAATAATTTCTATATTTGGCGTACATACCGTCGCACTGTCTTGAAAAGACCTATCTCCATACTCCTTTTGGGTTTGCTTCTCTATAATACAATAGGGTATTACCTGTATTATGAGTATGCACAAGTACAGGCACGATTACACCTACGTACGATACTGGAAAGCAAAGGACAGGGAGTATATAGCAGTATAGAAAATAGCAAAGACAATGAAAACTGGATTGTCTTTCGGATTCCCATTGAACTTTATCACCAGATAGACAGAGATCTGGAGCCTGTAGAAGGAGAATTTCGCTATCAGGATAAGATTTACGAAAAAGCCCTGCGACGCATTCACAACGATACCTTATATCTGTATTGTATCAATAATCAGGCAAAGGA
The DNA here is from genome assembly GCF_030068605.1 of Xanthocytophaga agilis. Lineage (NCBI taxonomy): Bacteria > Pseudomonadati > Bacteroidota > Cytophagia > Cytophagales > Rhodocytophagaceae > Xanthocytophaga > Xanthocytophaga agilis. The sequence goes on along the minus strand of NZ_JASJOU010000008.1, from coordinate 120,748 downwards.
ACAGGTACAGGACGACTTGTCAAAACATGTCAAAACACATGTGGTTGACTATACAGATACACATACTTCTAAAAATCATAAAATCACTAAACTGGTTTTACAGGAATATTTACCTTTGGGTGAAGACCCTTTCTCCCTTTTGCCTGTAAGTACCATGGCTGACTACTCATATTGTCCGGATTTTTCGTATTCCTCTTTGTATCCGGAAACAACCTCACCTCCTCCCAGACATAGTTAATCTTCTTTTACTGGAACTGGATTGCTGCTTTGGATTCTATTGAGTCAATGGATAGTCTTATCACTTTGTTTACGCAAAGCTGTTTAGATTTTTAATTGCTGCCTGGTGCTCCAGGTATCGATTATTCACGCCGTTTACCAGATCCGCAGTCCTTCCTTCTATGCCTGTTTTACTACAGGACATATTTCTATTCTTTCCACACCACTTTACTAAAAAGATTACCTATGCCACATATACCTCTGGAAGAACATCTTCCTGGAATTACCGGATTGCTTGAATATCGTCAGGATTCTGCTGCTCCTATTCGTGTACTTACTCAGATACTGCTTCGTGGTGATTCTACCCTTACACAAGGCGAACGAGAGCTAATTGCTACACTGGTATCACACCGCAACCAATGCCGGTTCTGTACTACGGCTCACACAGCAGCTGCTGACCTGCTATTAAATGAAGCGGAAACCTGTGAAGCTGTAAAACAGGATTTTGAAACAGCCCCGGTTTCAGCGAAAATGAAAGCATTGTTGGCAATCGCTGCACTGGTACAGCAAAATGGCAAAAATGTGACTACAGAAGCTGTAGACAGAGCCAAGAAGGAAGGGGCTACCGATATGGAGATCCATGACACGGTACTGATTGCTTCCTTGTTTTGCCTGTACAACAAGTATGTAGATGGCCTTGCCAGTGTTACACCTACCGACCCTGCTTTTTATACACGCCTGGGAGAGCGGATTGTGAATCACGGTTATACCCGCTTGCAAGGAGGATACGATCATCTGAAAAAATAATTTTCATGTAATGTCTTATTGACCAATGGTGTAGTGCCATTGGATACCACTGTCTTACCCTTTCTTTATTTACCCCTAAACTCGTAATCAATTTATGAAACAACTGTACGCTTGCCTTTTATTTCTCTGTAGTGTTACATTTTCTATTGCACAAACCTTGACAGGTACTATCACCGATGCTTCTACGCAAAAGCCATTGGCAGGTGTGTCTGTTACTGTAAAAGGCACTACAAAAGGAGTTGTTACCAATGCTTCAGGAGTGTTTGAAATAACCTCTAAAACCGATAATCCTGTTTTGGTGATCTCAATGATTGGATATGATAAACAGGAGATTACAGCCAGCAGTGGACAACCTATACAGGTGAGTCTGGTGGTAGCCAATGAACTGTTACAGCAAGTAGTAGTTTCTGCTTCCCGTGTGGAAGAGAACATTCTGCGTTCGCCTGTAAGTATCGAAAAAATGGACGTTCGTATGATCCAGCAGACGCCTTCTGTGAGCTTTTATGATGCGTTGCTGAATGTGAAGTCTATAGATATGGTGACTAGTAGTCTTACCTACAAACAAATCAATACCAGAGGATTTAATGGTACAGGCAATAGCCGTTTTCTACAACTTATCGATGGTGTAGACAACCAGACACCCGGTCTGGGATTTGCGGTAGGGAATTTGTTTGGCTCTTCTGATCTGGATGTGGAGAGTGTCGAACTAATCCCGGGTGCAGCCTCTGCTTTGTATGGTCCGGTGGCCTTTAATGGACTACTGATGACCCGTACAAAAAATCCATTTCAGTATACAGGTTTGAGTGCACAAACCAAAGTAGGAGTAAACCATTTGTCTGATCCTGCTGGGGGAGGTGCAAAACTGTTTAATGAAACATCCCTGCGTTATGCTCAGGCTATCAATGAAAAGCTGGCTTTTAAAGTAAATGCTTCCTATCTGACAGGAACAGACTGGTATGGAAGTAATTATACTGATATTGATCCTAATACCCCTGTTAATCAACGTGGTCCTTCCAACCCAGGACGTAATGCATTAAATATTTATGGAGATGAAGTAGCACAAACACTTCAGGGGATTGGCAGAGTGTCACGCACAGGCTATGAAGAAAAAGATTTGTCACCTTATGGTGTATATAGTGTGAAACTAAATGGTGCCGTGCATTATCGTTTTACAGACAAGCTGGAAGCTATTTATCAGGCTAATTATAGTCAGGGAACTACCAACTACACAGGAAGTAGCCGGTTTGCACTAAATGACTTCCATTTATGGCAACATAGAGTAGAACTACGTGGAACCAATTTCTTTGTTCGGGCATATTCTACTGCTGAAAACTCAACCAACTCCTACAATAGCCGTTCACTGGCTCAACAACTTAACCGAACCTGGGTGCAGGATCTGGACGGAAATATAGTAACTCCGGATAAGGCAGACGCCACTTGGTTTACCCGTTATGCTGCTGCCTATAATGGGAGTGTTGAGAATGTAACGGCGGGCAATCATACCGCTGCCCGAAATTTTGCTGATGAAGGACGTTTCTTACCAGGAACAACAAACTTTAATCAGCAAAAAGATCGCCTGATTCACACCGCAGGTCTGGCAGGTGCAGGCGTATTGAGTAAAAGTAAACTCTATCATATAGATGCCCAGTATGATTTAAGTTCACTGGTTAAAGTTGTTCAGTTACAGGCAGGTGGTAACTTCCGCTATTATGATATGTTTACCAATGGTACTTTGTTTGATGACAAAGAAAACAAAGTACGGGTGAAGGAGTATGGTTTGTTTGTACAGGCCTCTAAAACCTTATTCAATGAGAAATTAAAACTTATTGCTTCTGGCCGCTATGACAAGAATGAGAACTTTGATGGCAACTTTACACCACGTGCCTCCGCTGTATTCTCGCCTACTCAGAATCATAACTTCAGAGCCTCTTACCAGACCGGATTCCGAAACCCTACGGTTCCTGATCAGTTTATTAAGCTGAATGTTGGACCTATTATTATCTTGGGTGGTGCTCCTGCCAATAGTGCCGGATTGAATGCCTATGAAAACTCCTTTACTGCGGCTTCTGTAGGTGCCTTTGCCAGCGGATTCCAAGCTGATATGCAACAGGGTGTTTCTTTTTCACAGGCTGTTGAAAACAACAAATCAAAGCTGGTAAAATCCAATGTGCCCTACATTCGTCCGGAACAACTTCAATCGTTTGAAATTGGGTACAAAGGATTGCTTGGCAAAAATGTAATGATAGATCTGAACTTCTATCAAAGCTGGTACACCAACTTCCTGATTAACCAGGTGGTTATTCGTCCCGACAGCCCTGTATTAGCAGGAGATGGTAGTATTAATTCGGCAGCTGCACAGGATATTCTGAATCGGAAAACACAAGCCTTTCAGCTGTATACCAATGCCGCAGACCGGGTAACAGCTCAGGGTGCCTCACTGGGGCTAACCTATTTTCTTCCCAAAGGGTATCGGGTAAATGCCAACTCTACCTGGTCAAAATTTAATTTACTGGATGCTAATCCCAATAACATTCCTGCTTTTAATACACCTGAATGGAAAACCAACCTGACTGTAAGCAATGCCAATCTGTTTGATAAAGTAGGCTTTAGCATTGCCTGGCACTGGCAATCTGCTTTTGACTGGTATAGCACCTTCACCGAGTTAGCACCAGGCCGTATTTCATCTTATAGCTTGCTGGATGCACAGGTTAGCTATCGTATTCCTACTATACGCACCATGCTCAAGTTAGGGGCCAGCAACCTTACCAATCAATACAGAATGCAAGCCTATGGGTCACCTGCTGTGGGAGGATTGTATTATTTGAGTCTGACATTTGAATGAAAAATTATGGAATTAAACTCATTGTTGCCTAATCATTTTTCCTATGCAAACAATTACTTCTACTCAGCCAGTAGTTAGCTTGCGCAATGCGCTTGCTTTTGGATTGTGCCTGATCTGTTATCTTCTGGGAGGTACTGTCTCTACCTTGTTATCCGTATACCTGCCTGTGGCTATTCCTGAATTGTTGCAGACAAGTGTATCAGAAGCAGAAATGGGACGCATCGGAGCTTACCTGAATTCTGCTTTTATCTATGGCTGGATGCTGGGTGGGTTGACCCTGGGAATTGTCAGTGATAGAGTAGGTCGGTTAAAAACACTGGCTTTTTCTACGGGTTTGTATGGCCTGTTTACACTGTGCATTGTATTTATCTCAGACTGGCATATTTTACTGGCCTGTCGTTTTATAGCAGGTATAGGCGTAGGAGGGGTATTGCTAATCAGCACTGTATACATAGCTGAAATATGGGACGAGAAAACTCGTCCCATTGCACTAGGCATTCTGGCCGTGGCATTTCCTGTTGGTATTATACTGGCAGGTATTCTGAACGTCCAGATTCCTTATTGGAAACATGCATTCTGGTTGGGTGTACTACCTGTAACATTGTCTTTAGTGTTACCTGTGGTTTTGTCTGAGCCAGCTCAATGGAAAGATGCCCGCAAAACAAAAGCTGTAGATATGCACACAATCTTTTCGCCCGAGTACCGCAGAAATTTGCTGATAGGGGGGCTGATTTTTGGCTCTGTGCTGATTGGTTTGTGGGCCGTTTTTTCCTGGGTGCCTACCTGGGTACAGAGCTTACTTTCCAATACCTCTGATGGACAAAAGGAAAGAGGTACTGTCATGATGCTTTTTGGAATGGGAGGGATCATAGGGGGGATTGTGTCTGGCTTCCTGATTCGTGCCATGGGAACCCGCTATACATTACTCTTTACGTTTAGTGGCTGTATTGTGGCCTGTATCGCTTTGTTTATGAACAAACAGTTTTCGCCTGTAATCTATATAGAAACGGCAGTACTTGCGCTATTCTTTGGAATTAGTCAGGGAACACTATCCAGTTACATACCGGCACTGTTTCCAACATCGATCCGGGCTACTGCTACTGGATTTTGCTTCAATATCGGACGTTTTTTCACGGCTACAGCTGTGTTTTTTGTGGGTAATCTGGTATCTGTAGTAGGAGGATTCAACAATGCACTACTGCTATTTTCTTCTACCTTTATTATAGCCTGGATTGTTGCTTTTTACAATCGGGAAGTAAACGAAAAGACGCCTGAATAATGTATTCTCTATAGTTAGTTACACCTTACCATCTGTTATGAAACTGCTCTTTTATCTTGGATTAGCCGGATTTCTATTGTTTGAAATACTGAATGTCTATTTTATTATGCCCATGCCCGGTAGTCAACGTATGGAAAGCATTGATTTTGCCTATTTTCTCTATTCGTGGCGATGGGTTTTCAGAAGTTTGTTCGGCTTAGCCATACTAGCCAGCATTTGGCCAATGTATCAGAAACAACGTTGGGTTGTAGTGGGTGGTTTGGTTGTTTTGCTGGGAGTAATCTACTTCTTCAATTTCCGTATGTCTGCTGATCATATGTTTTATCAGCCAGAAAAGCTACAAATGCTGAATAAACAGGAGAATAAAGTCAAAACAGAAAAACTGATAACTGGAATTGTATTGAATGGAGAAGCCAGAGCCTATCCCATTCAGTTGATTGCCTATCACCATCAGGTGCTAGATACAGTAGGAGGCAAGCCTATAATGGTGACATATTGCTCGGTATGTCGTACAGGTCGAATTTTCGATCCCGCTGTGAATGGTAAACCTGAAACCTTCCGATTAGTAGGAATGGACCACTTCAATGCCATGTTTGAAGATGCTGCTACCGGCAGTTGGTGGCGGCAGGCTACAGGGGAGGCTATCACAGGTGAACGGAAAGGTGAAGCTTTAACAGAACTGCTTTCAGAACAGATGACCTTGTCCCAATGGTTAGCTCTCCATCCGAAAAGTCTGATTATGCAACCCGATGTAGCCGCTGAAGAAAAATACAAAGGGTTACTTACCTATGAAGATGGCAAAAGTAAAGGTGATCTGACACGGACGGACAGTCTTTCCTGGAAAGATAAGTCATGGGTAGTAGGGATTGAGATAGATAAATATAGCAAAGCCTTTGACTGGAATCGTCTGAAGAAAGAACGGATTATCAATGAAACCATAGGCAATAAGCCTATAGTGCTGGTACTGGCTAACGACAACAAAAGCTTTACAGCCTTTGCTCGCCCAACTTCAGAGGCTCTCTTTACTGTGAAGAACGATACCTTATTTTCTGGTGATCAGTCATTTTTACTTAGTGGCCAATCAGTGAGTAATGACAGTAAAATTGCTGGTCTCAGACCTGTGAACGCCTATCAGGAGTTCTGGCATAGCTGGCAGACCTTCCATCCAAAGACAGAACGATACTAAAATAATACTTTCCTAGTGATAAAACAGTATTCTTACAACTTCTAAACAGAGTATACCATGCCACACATTTCTTTGCCAGAAGGAGTACCCGGTATTCGGAGTCTGGTTTTATTTCGTCCAGACACGGGCCAGCCTTTATATGAGTTAGCCCAGATCTTACTGAGAGGTGAGTCCCCATTAAGTCCTGCTGAGCGGGAGTTGATTGCCACGTATGTATCCTTTCTAAATGCTTGCGTTTTCTGTTCCTGTAGCCATGCAGCCGCTGCACGGTACCTATACAAAGACGAACAACAGACAGTAGATCTGGTATTGGAGGATTATCAGAATGCACCTATCTCTGATAAGCTTAAAGCCCTATTGACCATTGCCGGAAGAGTTCAGAAAGATGCCCGTACCGTATCAACGGACGATGTTGCACTGGCCCGGAGTTTTGGGGCGACAGATCGGGATATTCATGATACTGTATTAATCGCTGCTACTTTTTGTATGTTCAACAGATATGTAGATGGATTGGCAACTATTGCTCCTGCAAAAGACGACATAAGCGCCTATGCTCAGATGGGGGAACGTATGGGTACCATAGGATATGTAATGCCTAAACCAGTTTCTGCCGCAGTCTAATATACATTAAACGTACTTATCCTTATGGCTCATATCCAACTTCCTGAAGAATTACCTGGTATTCGGGGACTTATGGCGTTTCGTCCCTATACAGCAAAACCTTTAAATGCTTTAGCAGAAGCGTTGTTACGTATTGATGAAGGTCTCTTAAAAGGAGAGCGGGAGTTGATCGCAACTTTTGTCTCATATCTCAACGATTGCTTTTTCTGTCAGAGTATTCATGGGGCTGTGGCCCAATACTACTATCCGGACTCGGAGATTGTACAACAAGTAAAGACGGATTATCTGTCAGCTCCTATCTCCGATAAAATGAAAGCTTTACTGACCATTGCTAAAAGTGTACAACAGGGAGGGAAACATGTTACAGAAGAACAAATCTCACAGGCAAAGGATGCAGGAGCTACAGACCTGGAAATTCATGATACGGTTCTGATTGCAGCCGCCTTCTGTATGTTCAACAGGTATGTAGATGGATTGGGAACATTTGCCCCTAATTCTCCTGAATTGTATCAGCAACGTGCCAAACGGATAGCCGAAGAAACAGGATATCAATATTCTGTGCCTCAATAATATTTATCAAATAAATACATTGTGGAAGTTTTTCTACATGCTATTTATTTTCTGATTATGCGCCTTCATTCCTATACCATCGGAGTGAAGGCGCATTTTTTGTAAATTCCTTTTTATTTTATATGTTGCTGAAAAAGAACTTTTTGATACTTTTTTGCATTTTCAGAATAGTACAGTTTTCTTTAGCCGATATACTTAGTTGATTAGGTTCTAAGAAACTTTATGATTTAACTAGAAACTGGTTTTACAATAAATGAACCTTCCCAAAGATTCTGCTATAGGCCAATTAATGGGCCATTTTCCTAAAGCTGGTATTATTACATGGATAGGCCTACGTCCGGAGAGAAGATTTCCTGTTCAGGCAGTAGATCAGGTTGAAGCGATTGCTGGGAAAGGATTAGTAGGTGATCATTACCAGGGGCGATCTACCAGCAACCGTCAGGTTACACTGATTCAGGAAGAACATTTGTCAACTGTTGCCTCCTTCTTATCTGTAGACGAGATTAATCCAGCTCTGGTTAGGCGTAATATTGTGGTGAAAGGTCTCAATCTACTTGCACTAAAAGATAAACAATTTTATATAGGAGATGTTCTTCTGGAAATGACAGGATTATGTCAGCCATGCTCACGAATGGAAGAAGTATTGGGACCAGGAGGATACAATGCTATGAGAGGGCATGGTGGTATAACAGCAAAGATTATTAAAGGTGGGACTATACAATTGGGCGCTCAGGTAATTGTAGTAGAGAAAGAAGAGGTTAAGGACTTATATGTTTATGGAAAAAGCTTATAAAATAAGCTTGACAAAGATTGTAACAAATTTGACAAACTATACTTTTTCCTGATCGGGGAGAAAATATGTTTTCCATATACTAAATTGTTAAAATACAGGTTAACATATAGAGCGACGGATAAGGTATAGATTGTATTTCTTAAAACCTTACCTTTGTAAGGTAATTGACTCAATTATTACTGAAATCACGGTTACTTTTTCGGTACTTTATAAATGTCAACCCAAGCTATAGTGCGTTAAAAAGTACTACGTCAGGATAACTATTTATTTACAGCTATGTGCGGTATTACAGGGTTCTATTCAACTCAACAAGCTTTTTCTGAATCTGATTTGCGGAAGATGACTGGCGCTATTCGTCATCGGGGACCCAATGCTGAAGGACACTTTTTAGACGAAATTTGTGGCTTAGGGCATCGCCGGTTAAGTATTCTTGACTTATCTGAAGGTGCAAACCAACCATTTTACAGCAACAATGATCGATTTGTTATTGTTTATAATGGTGAAGTATACAACTACAAAGAGGTTACCAATCAGTATGGTATTACACCACAGACAACTTCTGATACAGAGATCATTCTTGAAGCTTTTGTAAAAGATGGCATACATTGTGTAAATTATTTCAATGGCATGTTTGCCTTTGCGGTGTATGATAAACATAAAAAAGAACTGTGGTTGTGTCGGGATAGACTAGGTATCAAGCCTTTATTTTATTATTGGGATGGAAGTAAACTGGCTTTTGCTTCTGAACTGAAAGCTTTATTGACGCTCCCCATATCCAAAATTCTAAATAAGCCTGCTATTGCCGAGTTTCTACATCGTGGCTTCATTCCTGCCCCATACACCATTTATCAGAATATTTACAAACTATCTCCGGGTAGCTGGCTAAAAATTTCCGATAATGTATTGGAAGAACAGAAATACTGGAAGATAACTGAGAATATTGGCAAGGAAATTATTTCGGATGAGCATCAGGCAATGGAGCGTGTAGAAGAGTTATTACTCAGTTCGGTTAAGTATCAATTGATCAGCGATGTTCCTGTTGGAGTATTTCTTAGTGGTGGAATTGACTCCAGTACAGTAGCTGCTCTCACAGCTCGTCAGCTTTCACATCCTATCAATACATTTTCTATTGGATTTAAAGAATCGCGTCATAATGAAGCTCCTTATGCAAGAGAGGTAGCCGAGCATTTACATACCAATCATCATGAGTTTATTGTTTCTGTACAGGATGCAAAAGACTTAGTGGAAACAATGTTGGATATTTATGATGAACCCTATGCTGATTCATCTGCTATTCCAACTATGCTTGTTTCTCAGATGGCAAGTAAGTATGTAGGGGTGGTATTAACAGGTGAAGGCGGAGATGAGCTTTTTCATGGGTATGGTATGTACCAATGGGCAGATCGGCTATCACAGGGTTGGCTTAAACTTTTGCGAAAACCTCTGGCATCTCTATTAGCTGTAGGAAAAGAAGCCCGATACCAGAAAGCAGCAGAGTTGTTGGAATATTTTTCTGAAGACGATATATCCAGTCATATTTTTTGTAAGGAACAAGGATATTTCTCTTATCCTGATCTGAAAAAGCTGGTAGGAGAGCCTTGGGTAAATGGGAAAGGATTTCTTTCCAAATCGAGTTTGCCTCCTGTCGTAGAGAATCGCCTATTAACGGCATCAGAAACGCAGAGTTTGTTTGATATGGTAATGTATCTGCCAGACGATTTGCTTACAAAGGTGGATAGAGCTAGTATGCAGTATGGCCTTGAAGCACGTGTACCCTTACTAGATCATAGATTGGTTGAGCTGGCTTTAAATATCTCGCCTGAATTAAAAAATAATGGAGGTACTACCAAATATATCTTAAAGCAGATTCTTTATAAATATCTTCCATCCGAATTATTCAACCGACCAAAACAAGGCTTCTCTATTCCATTGTATGACTGGTTGCTGACAGATCTGCGTTATCTGATAGATACTTATTTAAGCGATGAAGTTATAGAACGCCATGGGTATGTCAACAAAGAAATTGTGAGTACAATGAAAAAAGAGTTTTTTGCCGGAAAAAAATATGTATATAACCGATTGTGGACACTTATTATCCTACACCGTTGGTTAGAGAAAAATACCTGATCCTGCTATTTCTCCAGAGCGCCAATTTATATTGGCGCTTTTTTATTACCCGTACAATGATCTCTAATCAGTTAGAGGCAGGTAGGATGAATTGTAAAAAGGATATATTTGCCCTCTAAAATGATTTCTTCTTTGTATGCCCTCAGATACTATTCATACTATAACACCTACTATACCTACCTCTGTTCTTTATCTTAGTTATGATGGCTTAACTGATCCTTTGGGGCAGTCACAAGTGTTGCCTTATATCATTGGACTTGCTAAACGTGGCTATCAGTTTACTATTATTAGTACTGAGAAACCAGAGGCATATGAAAAGAGAAAAGACATAATTAAGGGACTTATTGCACCATTTGAGAAAAAAATTGACTGGCAACCCATTTTCTATACCAAAAAGCCACCTGTAGTATCTACACTTTGGGATGTGAGGAAGATGCGGCACAAGGCGGTTAGCCTTCATGAGAAAAAACATTTTCAGATAGTGCATTGCCGTAGTTATATCACAGCCCTGGTAGGCACTTTTCTGAAAAAGAAGTTTCAGATTCCTTTTATCTTTGATATGCGAGGTTTTTGGGCAGACGAACGAATAGAAGGTGGTATCTGGAATTTGAAGAATCCACTTTTTAGAAGCGTTTATCAATTCTTCAAGAAGAAAGAGAAGGAGTTTCTGCAACTTGCAGACTATACAATATCACTTACATTCAATGCAAAACAAGAGATTCATTCCTGGTCAGGCTTTAGTACTATTCCTATTCAGGTAATACCTTGTTGTGTTGATACACAACTGTTTCAGCGCAAAGATGAAGTAACAGAGACAAATGAATTAACGATTTCATATCTGGGTTCCCTAGGTACATGGTATATGCTTGACGAGATGTTACATTTCTTTAGGCGGATTCTGCTTCAGTATCCACATGCTCGTTTTCTGTTTATCACTCCAGATGATCCTGAAATAATCTTGCATAATGCACGAAAATATGAATTATCAAATGACCACATCCGAATTGTGAAAGCTGAGAGAAGGGAAGTCCCACTTCGGTTAGTAGAAAGCCATATTTCATTATTTTTTATTAAACCCTCTTTCTCAAAAAAAGCATCCTCTCCAACAAAAATGGGTGAGATCCTGTCTATGGGTATTCCTGTACTATGTAATGCTAATGTAGGAGACGCTAACTATCTGATGGAGAATTATTCACCAGGAGAGTTAGTCAGCGCTTTTACAGATGTTGAATATGATAGAGTAATCAGTCGGCTTGATGAAATTCGTAAGATTTCTCCTGAGTCTTTACGTCAGACGGCCCTTGATTATTTTGATCTGGAGAAAGGAGTTGATTTATATGAAGAAGTATATCAGAAACTATCTACTGCTAATGCCTGAAAAGAAATCAAAAGCTATCCGTTCCATTCTTTTTATATTCCCTTACCCATCGGGCACCGCTGCTTCTCAACGATTCCGGTTTGAACAGTATCTGGAGTTCTTACCAGAAAATGGTTTGCAGTATCAGCTAGCTCCCTTTATGGATGAAGAGACATGGAATATTCTCTATAAACCAGGTAATACTTGGAAGAAAATAAAAGGAATTGGCAAGGGGTTTTTACGTCGAATAGGATTATTGTTTTCTATACATAAATACGACTTTGTTTTTATCCATAGAGAGGCTACCCCTGTTGGTCCACCATTTATTGAGTGGATCATTGCAAAAATATTTCGTAAACGCATCATTTTTGACTTTGACGATGCTATATGGTTACCGAATACCTCTGAGAATAATGGCATTGTAGCAGGTATAAAGTGGCACCATAAAACAAAGAGTATTTGTCGATGGGCCTGGAAGATAAGTGCTGGCAATAGATACCTAGCAGATTTTGCCAGAAATGCTAAGGGAGCCAATGGAAGTGATACAAATAGTATTATTATTAACCCTACAACTATTGATACAAAAAATTTACACAATCGCTTAAAAGAACAAAATACTGACAGCTTTGTTATTGGCTGGACAGGAACTCATTCTACTATTGGATATCTGGAGTTTTTGTTGCCAGTTTTGAAGAAACTAGAAGAAGATTACTCCTTTACCTTCTTGGTTATATCAGATCGTAAGCCTGACTTTGACCTTAATTCATTACAGTATATACCCTGGATAAAAGCTACAGAAGCTGATGATCTGCTGAGAATGAATGTAGGTGTGATGCCATTAACAGATGATCTGTGGAGTCGTGGTAAGTGTGGATTTAAGGCATTGCAATATATGTCTTTAGGAATTCCTTCATTGGCTTCTCCCGTTGGTGTAAATGTAGATATCATCCAACATGGGACTGATGGTTTTCTATGCTCCGAACCTCAGGAATGGATAGATTGTATGAAGTTATTGATCCATGATGTTGAATTACGTACTCAAATGGGGAAAGCTTCCAGAGAAAGGATAGAGAGGATATATTCTGTAACAGGAAATAGAGATAATTTTCTTAAGTTATTTACTGTTTAGTCAATAGTGCTTCTGGGATTTTATCTGGTTTGTACAATTCTGTTCCTTAAGTTGTTGCAACAACGTTATTGGGCTGAGCTGCCATAAATGGATCTCTCCGTTTTTTCTTCTTCTTTTTGATTGCCTGACTTTGAATGATGTATAGTGCTGACAGGAAAAAAGGCATCATAGGTATTTTATATCGTACCAAAGTACCAAAGTTATAGCTACTCACTCCAACTGCAAATGAAAAAGTAAGGGCAAAGATGATACAGAATAATAAGATAGGCTGAGAGGTAAGTATATGAAATAAGCGACTTAACTTGATTTGTAGAAAGATCCGTACAGTAAGAAATAGAAAAAAAGCAGCTTCTAGGGCTGACAAAATCATTACAGGGTTTCGTGCTTCCCAAAGATAAGGGCGATACAAGCTTACATTAATCGCAACTGGAGCTTTGGAAATCATGTTTGTCCATGTACCATCAAATTCGCCTAGTGAATATACAGATCCGCCTTGATTGGTTCCAACAGTACGTAACCATTCTGCGGTGGTTTTCGTGGTTGCTGTAATATTATCCAGTTGGTAACGTGTATTTTCTTCTGTAATCTTTGTAATAGCCCTATAACTGATGGGTATTGATATGGCTATAACAATGGGAAGTGTAATAAACCGTAAGAGGCCAGAACGGATGCGTGCTCTATATTCCATAAAAATCCAAAAGAATGCAGCAGGTAGAAAACAGAGCAGAATATACACTTTAATACCTTGTACAACCAGAATGGCTACAAACATAACCACAATATTAGTTACTATATGTTGTCGTTTGATAATGCCAAAATAAAACGCGTGAAACATCCATCCCAATGCTCCTAATGTAATTGTATCCTTCAAAAGGCCTGAACCCCAAAAAAAAACAGATGGAATAAAGAATATAGCATATGCTAGCTTTTTATGTAGGTGAGGATATAAGTCATAAAAGACTTTGTATAATGCCCACATACCTGAAAAACATGTAATGGCAAAAAATATAGCAATCAGACTATAGGTATGAAATGTGAATAATCCAAAAAAGCCGGAAAGACGAACAACATGAAAGGAATTGGGGTCAACATAGAAATAAATACGTCTTACATACTCATAGATGCTGGGATCATACTGCCTATCCGTGAATATAATACTAATGGCTTTGAATGGAGAGTCCAGAAACGCTTCCCATATAACTTTACTATCTTTAAAATAATTGTATGTATCACCTCCATAATAATAAAACTGATAAATGAGTCCCAATGCTATAGCTCCTATAATCTTTACATTGAGTGCAGGGATAAAATATGGGCGGATGACTTTATTGCGGATTCGGTTGTTTATCATAAATGCAACTGCATAGATAAACAATAAATATATTGGGGTCAGAAACAGGTCTTTTATATCCATTCGGGTATGACTGCTGATTGTGCTATCTGAAGAGATCTGTCCTTATATAGGCAAATGCTTACCATTCAGATCTTCTTTATGTAAATATAGTGGTTGTTACCCTAATTCCCAGTACTACCCGTTGGCAAAAGAAGGTATATGACCAGAAGAGAGGCAGGTATAGTTGTACGATTTATAGGTACATGCGGAATCTTACCATTAAAAAATAAAGAATCTCCTTCCTGCATTACAATAACGTCATCTCCTAATTGATATTCTATCTCACCTTTTAACAGATACTTGAATTCATATCCATCTGTTATAACTGGATCTCTTTGGGAGCCGGGCTGAAGATCCAGAATAACCGCCTCAACTGTGACAGATGGAATACTGGAGGTTAAAATGGAATGATAAAGGAACCCAAAGCCTTCTTCTTTCTCAAAAGGAGTATATTCTGATTTGCGACGAAGAATATATTTTTGTTGTTCGGGTAGGTCAAGGCCTTCAAAAAAAACGTCCAGATTAATCTTCAATGATCTGACTATGGATAGAAGTACAGGCAAAGAGGGAATAGTGCGTCCATTTTCAATACGTGATAGTAGGCCCTTACTTATTTGTGACTCTTCTGCTAGTTCCTGCAGTTTAATCTGTTGCTGGTTTCTTATCTCGCGTATTTTCTTCCCAATTCGTATAAATATTTGATTATTCATGCAATTGTTTTGTGTACTGGTGCATTGAAGGTTATCAGTGAAAAGGTATCTCTTGTCTCATGCAAATATGAAGAATAGTTTAATGTAGTTAAACTTGAGTTGCCACCAGGGGCAAAATTTAACAATGATTTAAAATTAAGTTGTATATTAGTAAACTTAGAGTTTATACTTTTGAACCATACTTAAAACAAACTACCCTTCTCTATCTAACAATCTATGATAAAATAAAAGACTTCCTATTCTCATAAGGCTATAAAAAAACCGGGATTGCGGCAACAACCCCGGTTAATGCAAAAGCCTTTGTTTGTCCATCTTCCCATGAACACCAGGTCACTTTTCAGTTAAAAAGTGATCCAGGGCTTTCTTTGTTTTTAACAAATACCACTATTCATTAAAAAACGACCAAATGTATGAAAAATTATTTACACAACCCATTTTCTTTGCTAAAGAGGTGTGTGGGGTTTACACTTTTCTGTGTATTTTTTCTGGGGGTATATGATAGCTATGCACAAACCCGGACTATTACAGGAAAGGTGACATCTACAGAAGAAGATGCTGGTTTACCAGGTGTATCTGTTGTTGTTAAAGGTACAACAAAAGGTACAACTACTGGTGCTGATGGTAAATACTCTATTGAGGTTCCTGAGGGAAAAGAGATGCTGATATTTTCCTTTATAGGTTATTTGTCACAAGAGATAACTATAGGCAACAGAGCCGTAATAGATGTGCCTTTGGTGGCTGATACAAAGGCATTGCAGGAAGTAGTTGTGACAGCCCTAGGTATTAAAAAAGATGCAAAAACTATTGGGTATGCTACACAAGAAGTAAAAGGGGAAGATCTGATTAAAGCCCGTGAGCCTAACCCTATCAATTCATTAGTGGGTAAGGTGGCAGGTTTGACTGTTGGAGCTTCTGCTGAAATGCTGGGCCGTCCTCAACTAGTACTTAGAGGAAATGAAGATTTGCTTTTTGTTGTAGATGGTGTACCTGTTAACTCAGATACATGGAATGTAAGTCCTGATGATATTGAAACATATACTGTACTAAAAGGCCCTAATGCTTCTGCTCTTTACGGCTCCAGAGGTAAGAATGGTGCTATTCTGATTACTACTAAAAGAGGTTCTTCTGATAAAAGAGGATTTTCTATAGAGTTTAATTCAAGTACCATGTTTGATCGGGGATTTAATGCTATCCCTAAAACACAGAATATGTATGGTCCCGGAGATCATGGTGTATATGCGTTTGGCAATGGCAAAGGTGCTGGGAAGAATGATGGAGATTATGACATTTGGGGACCCGCATTGAATGGACAATTATTGCCACAATATGATAGTCCGGTTACTCCTGGACAAACGTATACTACTACATTTCCTAATGGTGCTGTTTTTACCAGTGATAGACAGCCTACTCCTTTTATAGCTCGTGGTAAAGATAACCTGAATAGATTTATTCAAACCGGGATCTTATCTACTAACAATATTTCTATATCATCTAGTAATGACAAGTATGATCTGCGATTTTCCGTTTCTAATTCTTATCAGAAAGGCATTATTCCTAATACTCAGTTGAATATTACCAATTTCAACATGGCAAACGGGATAAACTTTTCTCCTAAGCTCCGTTTGGAATCCAGTATTAATTACAACAGACAAAGCACTCCTAATATTACGGATGTAAATTATGGGCCCAATAGTTTGATTTACAATATTACTATATGGGGTGGCGCCGACTGGAATATTGATGACTTTAATCCAGATAAGGGAGGGTCATACTGGCAGCCTGGTAAGGAGGGAACAGCACAGATTTATGCAGAGTATCAACGTTATAATAACCCATGGTTTGTTGTAAAAGAATGGTTACGTGGACATTACAAAAACGATGTATATGGATATACATCATTGCGCTATAAGCTGACTGACTATTTGGAGGCAACTCTCCGTACTCAGGTAACTACATGGAATGTATTGAGAACAGAGAAGATGCCTTATTCTGCTATTTCGTATGATAGAGAACTAGGTATGGGAGATTATAGGGAAGACCGCAGAAATCTATTCGAGAATAATACAGATCTTTTATTACGGTTTAGTAAAGATGTATTACCTGGTTTGAATGTAACAGCCTTTGCTGGTGGTAGTCTTCGTACATTTAATTATACTTCTACCTTTGCTACAACAGATTATCTCAATACGCCTGGAGTGTATAATTTCAGTAACTCCCGCAATGCTGTCCAAGTTTATAATTTTAACTCAAAGATGCAGGTAGGTAGTGGCTATTACTCTCTTGATCTGTCCTACAAAGGTTTTCTTAACTTGTCTACAACAGGTCGTGTAGATAAGCTTTCTACATTGCCTGCCAAGAATAACACCTACTTCTATCCGTCTGTTACAGCAAGTACAGTTATTTCTGATTATGTAGATCTGCCTTCTGTGATGTCTTTTCTAAAGGTAAGAGGATCTTATGCTAATGTGAAAGATGGTGGCACTTCTTCTACAATTGGCCCTGCCGGATATCCTATTGGCTATGGTGCTGCTTATTATTCTTCGTATGATGGACCAAGTTATGTCAATTCTGCATCTTATTCATTAAGTAAATATTATAACAACCAACCATATGCTGTATATACAAATACGTTAAATAACCCTAATCTAAAGCCTACTTCCACTTCTTCGTTTGAGGCTGGTCTGGATATCCGTTTTCTACAAAACCGTTTAGGATTTGATCTGACCTACTATACAAACAACAATGGACCGCGTATATTCAGTTTACCTATTTCACAAACTACAGGTTATGATTATGCTTTAGTTAATGGAATTAAAACGCAAAAAACAGGTTGGGAAATAGCTGTAACAGGTACTCCTATAAAAACAAATAATGGATTTACATGGGATGTTGTTGCTAACTGGTCAACGTATAAAGAAATTTATAAAGAGTTTTATGGTAATGAAAAGTCATTAAATACATTCTATAAAATTGGTGATCGTGTAGATAAATACTATGACCAGGCATTCGTAAGAACCCCAGACGGTAAGATTATCAATGATAATGGTGGACGACCTATTCAAACTACTATAAATCAATTTCTGGGATATTCGAATCCTGATTGGGTGTGGTCAATTAATAACAAATTCAATTACAAAGGAGTTACATTGAGTTTTCAGTTTGATGGTCGGGTAGGAGGTGTTATGGTTGATTATGTAAAACGTCAGACTTTCCGAGGTGGTCGTCATATTGCTACTGTACAGGGTGATATGGGTATTGCTCGTGCCAATGACGTACAAAATGTAAAATCCTACATAGGACAGGGCGTTGTAATATCAAATGGGGCTGCTATTAACTATGGAACAGATGGAAAGGTAACCAACTATGATGAATTACAATATGCCCCTAACACAACAAAGACTTTTCTGCAGGATTATATCAGTCGCTATTACTCTACTGCAGAGGGTAATCTAATCAGTAAAACATTTGGAAAGTTAAGAGAAGTAGTCATTGGATATACTATTCCTTCTACATGGTTATCTAAGACTTTTATCAGACAGGCTAATGTATCTTTTGTAGGACGTAACCTTCTTTACTTTGCAAAAGAAAAAGATGTAGATATTGATCAATATGCAGGTAGTCAGAGTTCTTCTAACCTTCAGACCCCAACTACCCGTCGTTACGGATTTAACCTGAATGTAGTGTTTTAAAATAAACTTTCTGTACAGAAGACAGAATGTTTGTAAATCTCTCTGTCTTCTGTACTCTAACCTGACACTAAATTTAAATACAGACCCATGAAAACATATATATATTCATTGCTTCTTCTTTCCGGAATATTTTTTCTCGGAGGATGTCAGAATTTTAAAGAACTTGAAAAGAATACAAATAGTCCTTCTTCGGTGCCTGCTTCTTTAGTATTGCAAGGTGTATTAAAAGATCTTTATTCTCCAACTGGAGTAGAGGGTCCTTGGGGAGATGTACATCGCTGGAATCAGTTCTATTGTATTAATTATAACTACTATGGTAATAACCAATACAGCTGGACTTCTACTGCATGGAATTATGCTACTTTAAAAAATGTGGTAAAGATGGAAGAAGAAGCATTGGCAGCAGGTGCTGGTGAGGTGAATCCATATTCTGCATTGGGTAAGTTCTTCAGAGCTTACTTTTTTATATACATGACACAGAGAGTAGGAGATATACCTATGACTGATGCGTTGAAAGGACTTGAGGTAACAACACCTGTATATGATACCCAAAAATCTGTATATGTAGAATCTTTGAAGTTACTGGATGAGGCTAATTCCGATTTAGCAGAACTGATTGCTGCAAATAATACTACTCTGGTTGGAGACTTTTACTATGATACAGACGGAAGTGCTAATAAGGTAGAGGTTTTGAAGAAGTGGCAAAAGCTAGTTAATACCTATACTCTTCGTGTATTAATGAGTTTAAGCAAGAAAGAATCTGATGCGGATTTAAATATTAAGCAAAAATTTGCTTCTATCATTAATAATCCAACTCAGTATCCGGTTATGACTAGTTTGGAAGACAATCTTCAGTTTACATACAATGCTACATATAATCAATATCCCACAAACCCTGGGAATTTTGGATTTGATGCTACCCGTCAGAACATGTCCAAGTTGCATATAGACCTATTAAAATCATTAAAAGATCCTCGTATTTTTATTGCAGCAGCACCCGCACAAGCTAAATTGAATGCAGGTGTTAAGTTCAATGATTTCGAAGCATATGTTGGGGCTAGCTCAGGTGAAGATCTAACGGATATGTCCTCTAAGGCCAATCAGGGGGAGTATTCTTTTATTAACCGTTTGAGATATTACAGTAACTACACAGGTGAGCCCGGAATCATTATAGGCTATTCTGAAATGTGTTTCAACATTGCAGAAGCGATTAACAGAGGGTGGATAAGCGGTGATGCAGAGGAATTCTATGTAAAAGGTATCAAGGCTTCTATGAAGTTTTATGATATTACAGATGAGGGATCAATTACTGTAGCTGACCAGAATAAAAATGAACTAGGTTCTGTGACTACTTCAGTAACCAATTATTTAAACCAGATTACTGTCAAATATAAGGGTAATAACACAGACGGATTAACCCAAATTCTTACACAGAAATATCTATCATTTTTTCAGAACTCAGGTTTTGAAGCATTCTATAACCAAAGAAGGACAGGTATACCTGCTTTCTTAACAGGAGTAGGCACAGGTAATAGTGCCCGCATTCCCAAAAGATGGCAGTACCCAACCTCCGAACAAACAACAAATGAAGGGAATCTCAATACAGCGCTACAATCTCAATTTGGAGGAACAGATGATATAAACACTGCTATGTGGTTGTTAAAATAATTTTCCTCTTGTAAATTCTTTTATGAGCATTTCTACATCTGTTTTGTAGAGATGCTCATTATTCTCTTATACTACTTTTTCAGAAATGAAATATTATCACATAACTTGTTCTATCATTACTCTTTGGAATGTGTTAATTGCATATCTGGTCACTCTTACAGTCTTTGGGTGTAATGGCTTTCCTGAAAAACATAAATCGGTCGTATTTCCTTCTACCCGTTATCCCTTTATTGTAATTGCACATCGTGGAAATCATGTGAATGCCCCTGAAAATTCCATTCAAAGTTTACAGGAAGCAATACGGGTTGGGGCTGATTATGTTGAAATAGATATTCGCACTACAAAAGATGGATATCTGGTAATTATGCATGATGCATCCGTACATCGAACTACAAATGGTGAAGCCAAAATAGCAGAGATGACTTTGGCTCAGTTTAAAGCTTTAAAGCTGAAAAATGATCCTTTTAATCAGAGCCCTCCTACATTTGAAGAAATTCTAAAAGAAGCTCGGGGAAAAATAAATCTTTATCTGGATTGCAAAGATGTCAAGCCGGAACAGGTTAAGAGTCTACTAAACAAATACAAAATGCTTGGTTCTGTTATCGTATATACAGAGCCTGAAGAAGTCCAAGATTGGAAGAAAACAATGTCTTCTGTACCTGTAATGGTCAGTATGCCAGATTCTATAACTAGTTATGATGAGTTAAAACAATGGATTGTAAAAAATCCGGTAGATATTCTGGACGGATCTGTATTGTTTTACACCAAAGAGAATGTGGCTTTTCTTACAAAACAGGGTATCAAAGTGTGGCCTGATATTCAAAATCCTGATGAGAAGCCTGAGCAATGGCAGAAAGCAATAGATATGGGTATTACAGCCTTACAGACAGATCGTCCTGAAGAATTGATTGGTTATCTGAAAACATTAGGTAAACACTAATTTTACTATTCTATGTTACCACAACTGATTGTATTTGATCTGGCAGGAACCACTGTCGATGGTGCAGATAAAGTACCTTATTTCTTACAAAAAGCATTGGCAGATTATGGGGTCGCTATTCCGTTTGAAGATGCCAATGAACTCATGGGTTTACCCAAACCTGTAGCTATCCGACAATTACTGGAACGTCATGCAAGCCCTTCAGTGATCACAGAAGAGTTGATAGATCAGATTCATCAACGTTTTGTAGAGGATATGACAGACTATTATCAGAATAGTCCGGATGTGAAAGAAAAAGAAGGTGCAAGTGAGACATTTGCCTTGCTAAAAAGGCATAATGTCAAAGTGGTAGTAGATACAGGATTTGATCGTCAGATTACTGATGCTATTCTTGAAAGATTGTTATGGAGAGCAAAGAACCTGATAGACAATAGTGTGACTAGTGATGAAGTTGAGAATGGCAGACCTTTTCCTGATATGATATTTAAAGCTATGGAGCTGACTCATGTGCAGGATAGCAAACAAGTAGCAAAAGTAGGAGATACCGCATCTGATATGCAGCAGGGAGATTCTGCTGGGTGTGGATGGGTAATAGGTGTAACTACTGGTGCATATACTGTTGAAGAGTTGGAGCGAGAGCCTCATACGCATCTGATACACACCCTTGCTGATCTGCATCAGATTTTCTCCTTATCATGAATAAAATATCGACAATCTTAAAAGAAACAACATGTTAGTATGACTCATTCATCCACAAACAATATACAAAATAGATATGATGTTGCAGTAGTTGGAGCTGGGATTGTAGGTTTGGCAATGGCTTATACTGCTGCCAGACGAGGTCTTAAAGTTGGCGTTTTTGAACGGAATGGTAAGGCTATTGGAGCTTCTATCCGCAATTTTGGTATGATATGGCCTGTTGGACAACCTTCAGGAGTATTATTAGAGCGTGCATTAAGAAGTCGTGAGATTTACCTGGATCTGGCTAAACAAGCTGGCTTCTGGTATAATCCTAATGGATCGTTGCATGTTGCTTATCACAATGATGAATGGGCTGTTCTGGAAGAGTTTGTGGAGCAGAACCGTGGTAATGGATATACGTGTGAGCTATTGACTGACACAAAAAAGATTCTGGAAAAGAGCCCTGCTGTAAAAGAGGAGGGATTGATAGGCGCTTTATGGAGCGAAACGGAAATGATTGTGGATCCTCGCGAAGTGATAGCTACATTGCCTGACTTTCTACATCAAAAATATGAAATTGATTTTTATTTTGGTACTGCTGTTACTGGTGTAAATAGTTCTTATCTGGAAGCCGGTGGCCAAAAATGGCAAGCAGATCGGATAATTATATGTAGTGGAGCTGACTTTGAAACATTATATCCTGAATTATTTGCCTCTTCATCTATTACAAAGTGTAAACTGCAGATGATGAGAACTAGTCCGCAAGGCAATGGATGGCGAATGGGAGCCTCTCTTTGTGCTGGTTTGACACTCACTCATTATGCTGCTTTCAAGGATTGTCCTTCTTTAGCTGCCTTAAATGAACGGTTTGCACAGACAATGCCTGCTTATAAGAAATATGGCATACACGTATTGGTTTCTCAAAATGCTGCAGGTGAATTGACTTTAGGTGATTCACATGAATATGGACTTACACCAGAACCATTTGACAAATCTGAAATAGATCAGTGGGTATTAGACTATTTGGCCACTTTCACCCAGTTTCCTGATTTACATATCAAGGAACGCTGGCATGGTATCTATCCTAAACTCGCAAATGGAGGAACTGAGCTGATATTAGAAGCGGAATCTAATGTATGGATTGTCAATGGATTGGGTGGTGCCGGAATGACTTTATCATTGGGACTGGCAGAATATGTATTTGAATCAAAGTTACATGAAGTTGTAAGTTAGTAGACTATACATTACTTATTTATTCATCTAAATTATTCTAACTGTATATATGGAAACCACTACTAAGCAAAAAGTTGAAGAGATTTTTCGATTATATGAAATACATGGAACTGATGATTATATAGGTGAGCCTGTGTCGCAGGTTGAGCATATGACTCAGGCCGCTTTGCTAGCCGAACAACAGGGTTACGATGAAGAAGTTATTCTGGCAGCTTTCTTTCATGATTTTGGACATTTGTGTGCTGATGAAACTACAGAGCACATGGATGGATATGGTGTTACAGATCACGAGAAGCTAGGAGCTGACTATTTGAGAGCGGTAGGATTTTCAGAGAAGATAGCCCGGTTGGTTGAGTCTCATGTTCAGGCAAAACGATATCTCACATTCAAGAATCCGGATTATTACAATAATCTCTCAGAAGCTAGTAAGAAAACACTTGAATTTCAGGGAGGACGTATGAGTGTTAGTGAAGCTGCTGCATTTGAAGGTGAAGAGTGGTTCCAGTTATACCTGCAAATGCGTTATTGGGATGAGCAAGCTAAAGAAATGAATATTCCTGTACCAGATTTGTCCATTTATAAAGATATGGCATTACGTCATCTGGAAAAATAAAACCTTCTGTTAATGGGTTGATTTTTACCTCATTAACAGAAGGGCCTTTTCGTTTTATAGTTTATCAACCGGAATAAAGCTATTCTTAGGTTTATCAAAAATCTGATGCATTAGTTCTGACGGATCTAATATAACATGACTATTCTTACGTACATAATCACTGATAAACTCAACATAGCGTTGGCGATCCTGGTTTAATTTGGTTATGGTTTTTTCCCGAATATAATTTGGATCTATTTGACGGGCTACCATTTCTTCTACACCTTTGCGGATTGCGGTAGGGTTATCATTCACTATAAGACAATATTCTTTGTCATAATACTCATCCCGCCCTCCTTCGCTTTCTGTACTTACTACCGGTAGTCCTGAAAGCATATATTCCAGGCTAGCTAACATAGGGCCTTCTTCTTTTGATAAGCATAATCCAACTTGGGACTGATTGAATAAGCGGTTTTTACCAATATGGTCAACCCATGTTTTATTGTAATCAGCATGTTTCATTGCTGGACAGAAACTTGGCAAATCATTTTCTCCACTTTTGCCTGCTCCGGGAGTATAGGTAAGAACAAATACCTTATTCAGTTCTTTAGCCAACTCAATACGTTTAAATGGCATAAGTTGAGCTGCATAGACAGCATCATATTTCTTATCAACACTCAATATACCATAGTCTTTTTCATCCGTATAAATATAAGCAGAACATTGTAAACCAGGAATACGGAATAATTTTCTATAGGATTCTTCCCGTTTGGAATTAGTAAACATGACAGGCATAAATCCTTTACTACTTAATTGAGAAAAGAATAATTTTTTTCTCAACATCTTTTGAAATTTACCATGGTTCCATGGTAAATGCAGCAGAAAATATGTGTCATGTTTTTTTTGTTGAGAGGAGATTTTCTGAAGGGCTACATCATCCCAGAGACTAACAATGCGAGGATTTTCGTGTAAAATATAGGCGCCGTGAAATAACATAATATAAGTTTATTCTCTGAAGTATATTGGATTGGATGCCACAAAACGTACCAGCTAAACAATTACTTGAATAGCTTTTGTTATTAATACTAAAAATTGTAAAAAGAGAACTTCCGAATGTAAAAAGATTTTACTTATGGTACTAACTGCAGAACAATAGTAGGAGTTAAACCTGATACTGTGTAACGTGTACTAAGATTTAATTTCTCTTTTGAGAGTAAATCAATAGTAAAATCAAATGTATCTGATGCTGCTTCTAATCTGATTTTGGTCTCATTATCTGTAAAATACCAGGTATCAGTAAAGGTGGAGTCTGTTTGTTGATCAGTTGCCGTATATGTACTGTCAGTCTTAAACAAAATGGAGGATCTGGTAAGCTGTGCAAGAGATGACCCACTCCCAAGAATCAATTGAATAGCATCATCTGTTACGGGTGTACCATTAGCCAGTACCTGACTTATTTTCCATGAATGACTGGTCAGAAGTTCTGTGCGGGTAGACTCTGGATTTTCTTCATCTTTTTTACAGGAAGATAAAAAAGTAAATGCACCAATCAGGAGTGTTAATATTACTATCTGGAACTTCATCCGAATAATTATTAATAAGTATGGTGTTGTCTATTATTAGGTATACAAATATATTAATTTATTTGTAGCATTCAGTAATATATTCAGTATAAGGTCTGCTTTCTCAAGAGAATCTAGTGTAAAGCATATTATTTTCTTATACGTAGATCATAAAAATCAGTTACTACTGAAAATTGCCTCTCTGATAATTTGTCCTCATAAGATAAACCATACCGTCATATAATTGTTCATTTTCCGCTTTATAAAAAAAGAGTCATCGGACATGTTGCATCCAATGACTCTTTATGCTCTAGATACAATTCATTATTTGTTAATAACGATAATGATCTTTTTTGAATGGACCTTGAACATCAACTCCAATGTATTCAGCTTGATCAGTAGTTAACTCTTCCAATTCAGCGCCTACTTTAGCTAAATGCAAACGTGCTACTTTTTCATCAAGATGTTTAGGTAGTACATATACTTGATTTTCGTAGTTTTTGCCATTTTGCCATAATTCCAGCTGAGCTAGTGTTTGATTAGTAAATGACATTGACATTACAAAAGACGGGTGACCCATTGCAACACCAAGGTTTACAAGACGACCTTCTGCCAGAACGATGATTTCTTTTCCATCAATGGTATATTTATCTACCTGAGGCTTAATAACCTCTTTGGTGTTTCCATAATTTGCATTAAGCCATGCCATATCAATTTCTGTATCGAAATGGCCAATATTACAAACTACAGCTTTATCTTTCATTTTCTTGAAATGCTGACCTGTAATAATAGAGTGATTACCTGTAGCTGTAACGAAAATATCTGCAATCTCAGCAGCTTTGTCCATTTTCATTACCTGATAACCTTCCATTGCCGCCTGAAGGGCACAGATTGGATCAATTTCTGTTACAATTACACGACAACCTGCTCCTGCAAGAGAACGGGCTGATCCTTTACCTACATCACCATAACCTGCTACAACTGCAATTTTACCTGCCAGCATTAAATCTGTACCTCTGCGGATAGCATCTACACATGATTCTTTACATCCGTACAGGTTATCAAATTTAGATTTTGTTACAGAGTCGTTTACGTTAATTGCAGGTACAGGAAGTGTTCCTTTTTTCATACGTTCATACAAACGTAAAACACCTGTTGTGGTTTCTTCTGAAATACCACCAATATTACCGATCAGTTCAGGATATTTATCTAACACCATATTGGTAAGATCCCCACCATCATCCAGAATCATGTTCAATGGTTTGCGATCTTCTCCAAAGAATAATGTCTGTTCTATACACCAGTCAAATTCTTCAGCATTTTGCCCTTTCCAGGCATACACTTGGATACCTGCAGCTGCAATAGCAGCAGCAGCATGATCTTGTGTTGAGAAGATATTACAAGAAGACCAGGTTACTTCAGCACCTAGTTCAACCAGAGTTTCAATCAGTACCGCGGTTTGAATGGTCATGTGCAGACAGCCTGCTATACGAGCACCTTTAAGAGGTTTAGATGGACCAAACTCAGCACGGATAGACATTAGGCCAGGCATTTCTGCTTCTGCTAATTTAATTTCTTTGCGGCCCCATTCTGCCAATGCAATATCTTTAACTTTGTATGGAACGTAAGCTGTTTCAACCATTGTTCAAAAGTTTTTTAGTGTATAATGAAAATATAGAGATGATTTTGTCTATAAGTACCTTTTGAGGCGCAAAGGTAAATATTCTTACGCTAAAAGGAAACTTTTATATGTGTTTTTAACAATAAACTAGCTTGGAATAGATTTTTTGCTTTTATAGTATAGTATTGTTTTACAGGGTATTGCGTCATAGCGTTAGTTGAGAAAATAGATAGAGTTCTTTGAAATATTTCATATGTATCAGAATACAAATTCGATTTCTTTAAAGAAGAAATAACAAAGTTTATTGTCTTTTTCAATAACCAGACGACCTTGTGAATCTACTCCTGTAATGGTGCCTTCAAACTGATTTCCATTTGATACAAAAAATCGTTTCTCTCCATAACTGTATAAATTCCGGAGATAATAAGTTCTTAGACTGTCAGTTTTGCCATTCCGTAAGAGGAGATAAAATTTTTCAAACACAATGAGTAATTCTGATAACAATATTTCCAGATCATATTCGTCTTCATTACTGAAGGGCTGACTGGCCAGTTTTAGCGAGGTTGCTCGGGGTTGTTCAGTAAACGATTTTTGGTTGATATTCAGGCCTATACCAACAATTGAATGGGTTAGAGAAAGACCTTGAATAGTATTTTCAATTAAAATACCTCCCATTTTCTGAGAATGCCAATAAATATCATTTGGCCATTTAATGCTTAGATTCTGAGGGAGGTATTTGGAGAGAAATTCATGTATAGCCAGCGAAACTGCCATATTTAACAAAAATTGTTGATTAACTGTTAGAAAAGTTGGCTTAAGAATAATAGAGAATGTTAGGTTCTTACCTGGTTCTGTATGCCAGCTATTACCTCGCTGACCTCTTCCGCGGGTTTGTTGAGAGGTAATCACAACAGTTCCTTCCGGAGTGCTGGCTGTATTAATCAAGTCTGCGGCAATGTCATTAGTGGAGTGACATTCTGGCAGAAACAGGAGCTTTTGGCCAACGAATAATGTTTTGGGTGGATTATTGTACAATATTGTTTACTTTTGTTTTAATAAAGACATTTAAAAAGTTGCAAAGTTAAAAGATGGGATGTTTATTACCTGTTTACTTTTCAATTTTTTAATCTATTAACTTTAAAAAATTCGAATGCAATTAATCAAGAAACGAAAAAATAAAGGTGTGAGCTCTGAACAATTAAGCCATTTGATTGTTCAGGGAATGCAGGAAAAGAAGGCTGAGGATATTGTTGTGTTGGATCTGCGACAGGTAAAGAATGCTGTAACTGACTATTTTGTAATCTGTTCAGGAAATTCAGATACTCAGGTAGATTCTATCACCAACTCTATTGAAGAGCAAATATATAAGAATCTGGGTGAAGATCCCTGGCATAAAGAAGGGAAAGCTAACCGCGAATGGATTCTCCTTGATTATGTAGATGTTGTAGCTCATGTTTTTAAAAAGGATCGCCGGGCATTTTATGCCTTGGAAGATCTTTGGGGTGACGCACAGTCAACAAGGATTGAGTCCTGACCTGTGTTAGTAGATCAGACACGAAACTCTCTGCTATAAAGATTGTTCTGAGAGTGAATTTACACAACATAGTATTTTTCAATTAATCTTTTTTATACGGAAAATGAACGAAAATCAAGACAGAAATAGCCGGAAGCCACTCCTTCCCAAACCTCCTCAACGGCCAGGTTATCAGATTTGGGTAGTAGTGGGTCTGGTGATGCTCGCACTCTTCACGTTTTTTAATCGTGGGAGTGATCCTCGTACAATTACAAAAAAAGAGTTCAAATCTATGGCTCAGGAAGGTGATGTAAACGCTGTTACGATTCTCCCTACACAGAACTCTGTAGAGATTACACTTAAAGATGAAGCCTTAAAAAACATTAAATATCGTGACAGGATACCAAAACCTAGTTTATTAACCCCTTATACTACCGGACCTCACTTTCAATTTGATGTGGTTGATGCGAAGGTATTTGAAGAGGAATTACAAAAAGAATTTCCTGGAATCAAATACAAGGTAGAGCGTCGTGCGGATATTACAGGAGGATTGTTATACTGGGGATTGTTTATTTTGATGATGGTAGGGCTGTGGATGATTATGCGTCGGGTTGCTACTGGAGGCCCTGGTGGACAGATCTTCAACATTGGACGTTCCAGAGCAACATTATTTGATGCTGAAAACAAAGTTAAAATTACTTTCAATGATGTCGCTGGTCTGGATGAAGCGAAAGAGGAGATTAAAGAGATTGTTGAGTTTTTAAAGAACCCCAAGAAGTTTACAGATCTTGGTGGTAAAATCCCTAAAGGTGCTCTTTTAGTTGGATCTCCTGGAACAGGTAAAACCTTGCTTGCAAAAGCTGTTGCCGGAGAAGCTAATGTTCCTTTCTTCTCATTATCAGGTTCTGACTTTGTTGAGATGTTTGTAGGGGTGGGTGCAGCACGTGTAAGAGATTTGTTTAAACAAGCAAAGGAAAAGGCTCCTTGTATTATATTCATAGATGAGATAGATGCAATAGGCCGTTCTCGCGGTCGGGGTTCTATGCCTGGTGCTAATGATGAGCGTGAGAATACGCTGAACTCTTTGCTGGTAGAAATGGATGGATTTGCTACAGATTCAGGTGTTATCATCTTAGCTGCAACAAACCGTCCGGATGTATTGGATTCTGCTTTAATGCGTCCAGGTCGTTTTGATAGAATGATTAGTATTGATAAACCTGATCTGAATGGACGGGAGTCTATCTTTAAGGTACACCTGAAACCATTAAAGCTTGCAAGTGATGTAGACCCTAAGAAACTGGCTGCTCAGACTCCTGGCTTTGCTGGTGCAGAAATAGCCAACGTGTGTAATGAAGCCGCCTTGATTGCTGCTCGTCGCAATAAATCTTCTGTAGATATGCAGGATTTCCAGGATGCAGTGGATCGTGTAATTGGTGGTCTCGAGAAGAAAAATAAGTTAATTTCCCCTGAAGAGAAAAAGATTGTTGCCTATCATGAGGCAGGACATGCTGTTGCTGCTTGGTTCCTTGAGCATGCCAATCCATTGGTGAAGGTAAGTATCGTGCCAAGAGGAGTAGCTGCATTAGGATATGCCCAGTATTTGCCGAGAGAACAGTTCCTTTATACATATGAGCAGTTGTTTGATGAGATGTGTATGACTTTAGGAGGACGTGCTGCAGAGGAGATCATATTTGGAAAGGTTTCGACAGGAGCTCTAAGTGATCTGGAACATATTACCAAAATGTCTTATGCTATGGTAACTGTCTATGGAATGAATGAAAAGATTGGAAATGTATCCTTTTATGATTCCAAACAGTCTGAGTATAATTTTAACAAACCATATTCTGAAGAGACAGGAAAGACTATTGACGAAGAGGTTCGTAAAATTATTGACACAGCTTATCAGCATACCAAAAATCTTTTGCTCGAAAAGCGTGAACAATTAGAGATCCTTGCAAAAGAATTACTTAAGAGAGAGATTATTTTTCAGTCAGATCTTGAAAATCTGATAGGTAAACGTCCATTCGATGAGCCTACTACTTATCAGGCATATCTGAACGGAAATAAAAAGAAGGATGACGCAGGTGATGAAGAAGAAACAACCAATGTTCCTGTCCATAAGGGACCTGGTAGTGTTCCTGACATGGAAGGTAATACCGCCCCTCTTGAAAAATAACTATTTATAAGGTTGATACCAAAAAGAAAGACGCACAATGTACATTGTGCGTCTTTCTTTTTGGTATTTATTTTTTCTAGATTAAAGGTGAATTGCTAAAGTTTTACTGGAGGTGTATAACAGAATTATTTTTTTACAAATTTATTATTCTGTGTTCCTGTTTTCAATACATACGCGCCAGCTTTTAACGTTTTGATATTTATCTTTTGTCCTTTTCCTTTCAAAATTACCTTCTTCTGTGAATCTACTATTTCATAGTCAGTTTCTTTAGATAGGGTAAGCAAATCTGTAGGGTTGGCAGGCGTAAAAGTTATCACTTCTTCTACTGGAGGTGGCGGAGGGGCTGTCTCTGGATTAAAAGTAATAGTTCTGCTATAAAATGTCTGATGTGTATCTGTATTTTGAGCTTTTACTCGATATTTATTATCTCCATTTGAGTGCATAACAGGTATTGAATAAACTGCCTGTCCTTGCCCATTAGCGTTATGCTTTTCTAATACAAGCCAATTGCCATTGCGAAGGCTTTCTATGTAGTAAACAAACTTGGGAGTTTCGTCTGTTATTTTCCAGCGAATAGAAGTATGCAATACTTCAATGCTATCAATCTGAAATCCTGCACTTGGTCGTATAACCTGTGGGTTAATTAATCGAGGTGCACAACCATCTTTGTGAGTGATACGAATAGTAACAGGTGTGTTCATTTCCAGAAAGGAAAGATCTATCTCAAATGCCGCTAACTTTATGTTCGAAATCGTTTTTTGGTCATTTACATATACCTCATCTGCACAATAACTTTTCTTATCAGGAGAAAAGGGATTTTGTACGAAAAGGTTTTTACCTTGATAAATACCAGAAATGATAATTTCTCCTGCATATGATGCATAAAAGGATAGAAACAGCCCTGCCAGCAAGCAAAGCTTTCTTAGATTTTTCTTAGAATAAAGACGGGTCACAGTTGAAAAATGTATAGTATGTGCAAATTTGCGCGAAATATGGATTTATTTCCAGATAAAAAAATGCAAAAATGCCTATGTGCAATAAAAAAGCAGAAACAGTATATTCTGCTCTGCTTTTTTAACACTGTCTTGTAGTTAGTTGATGATGTTAGCTAAGCGTTTTAGGCTTGTTTTCTTCAATTTCTTGTGTGTCAGATTGAAGTTCTCTTAGCAAATGGACAATTTCCCTGATCTGACTACATAATTCAGGATGTTCACGGAATAAAGCACTTGCATGTTGTGGGTACTGTTGGATAAGTTTTCGCATCTTATCCATTCGGGAACTAATCTGTTGTAACTCTTGAGTTATGATAGCCATGCATGAGATGAGTTTGGTTGGCGTAGTTTTTCTTTAACGCTGGCTTTAGAGTTAAAAAGCTCTATAAAAATAGAGGGCTAAGGTAATAAAATTTGTGATTGATTATCAAGAGAATGCATATAAAAAATAAAGTGCATTGGTAAGGCGTTGATAAATAGTGTTTTATCTTTAGCTTTAATCAATAAATAAAGCTCATAGTGAAGACTATGAGCTTTGGAGACAGAGTGAACACAACTAACGAATGAGATAAACTCATACCGTTAAATCTTAAGTATCATTAAAAGCGATAGGCTTTAGTATCTTTATATGGAATTAAAATCCATTTGCTGTTTTTTCTTGTTCAGCAATTCGAGCCATTGCCTGTGGCTTCCATTGATTATAGGCCATAATTAATTGCTCATATGTCTCAGGAGTGATTTTTTCATGGCTTAGCAGGGATTCTGTACCTGGAAAGTCATAAAAATAGGTGGCAAGTTCTTGTTTCCGCTTGGAAATATGTGGGTCAAATATCTTTAGTGCCTTTCCTTCTCCTGAAATCACAGGAATCTTTCCTCCGAAGTAATCAGGCGTTTTTACGGAGTTAATAGCCGAGCTAAGAGCTTCTTTCAGTGAATAACCTATTTCATCTCCTAATCGTGGAGAGTTTTGTATTAGATCAGCCAATACTGCCTCATCACAATAATAGAGATTGGCATAGCCAGCTGTATGTCTGAGTAAAAATATAGGGGTAGAACCAAGATATTGTGTTTCAAATTCCTGAAGGCCGTTATAGAATGCTTTGATATCACCTGGAGTATAACGAACATTTCTGTTTTTCACAAATGCAAACATCTCACGATTATTATCTGAAAGACGTTGGGTGAACTTAATCGCTGTATAAATAGTATCACCTTCATTGGTAACCAAATAGCTGCGGGCAGATTGGCCAAACACAGTATAGGACAAGCCAAGAAAAAGAAGTATTCCTGTAAGAGTAAATTTTTGCATAGTCTGATTCTATTTTGAGTTTTATATAGAATCAGATAGAAAAAGTAACTGAAATGAATAGTAACAAGTGTGTAAGAAAATTATCAATTTTAGCTAATTCACCATTCTTCTTGTAATGAGAATGGTGAATTAGCTTCTTGTATTTTATTTTCGTATTAAAGGTAGGGTAGTAGTAACTACATCCTGAACAGATACCTGACTGGTATCAATAAGTCGCAGCCGGAAGCGATACATATATGTTTTTGAAATTAATTGATACTCAGAATGCACACGAGGTGACCAGCTATCATCACCCCCCAGTCCCATCTGCTGATAATCAAGGTTAATTACAGTTGTTGATCCATGAGATAGTTCCTGACTAGTTTTAGCCCGAAGAAGAGCTTCATCTGTATAATCTCGTATATTAATATTAAGAGAAGGATCGCCTATTGTTAATAAGCCAATTCCTTCTGAGGTAGTTATTGTTGCCCAACGTACGTCAGTTTTATTTCCATTTTCCTGTGCCATCAGGTAATTAAAAAACTGGTCAATTACTTTTCCACTATATTTCCCAATACGTGCACCTTCTTTTCTATCCCAATAACTTTCATGAGGGCCTCGTCCGTACCATTGTATCTGATTGAAGTTTCCAGGTATTTGCATTTGCATACCTACACGTGCCAGAGGAGGAAGAGTACTTTGTGGTATAAATACATTTTCTACCTGAATATCTCCACTTCCATAAATAGTATATGTAGTTGTTTGCAGGAAAAGTGTACTTGATGATGTATTAATTTTTGTTTGAACTTTATTGGTCATTGTGACTTTAACTACCTGTGGACGGAGTTGCTCCACTATTGCTTTTTCTGGCACTGAGTATGTCTTATCTAATCCTACTGCCCGCCAGCGGGATGCAAAACTAGTATTTCTTCCACCTTCATCATTATCTGTAGGAACTCGCCAGAAGTTAGGTTGAAGACCTTTTGTAATTATATTTTGTTCTTTATAACGGACAATATCCATTACACCCAAAGATTTATCAAAATTGATCGTGAAATCGCTTCCTTTTACTTCTATACGACTTGTATATTGATTGATTGTAAGAGGCTGCATTTTTGTTAGTGATAATGTAGTACCACTACCTTGGGGAACATTTAGTCGTAGTTGGTGCCAGGCTACTTCATGTTCCGGTTCTGCCCAGGTTGTCTTGTTTTTTAATCGAAAACTGATCGTTAAGTAGTATTCCGTTTTAGGTTTAATAGACGGATTAGTAAATGGAATTGTAATATCTTGCTCCTGTCCTGGTAAGGCTGTTAGATTTTCTATTTCCCCTGTTTGAGTAATATTGCCATTTTCCTGTACCTGCCAGATCAATTTGAATGCAGACAAATCCTGGAAATCGTAGTTGTTCTTGATTCGAATAGTAGTCTGAGTAGGTTCTATGGTATCTTTAGATATCAGTTTAATATACTGATATATTTTTTTTACTTCATTAATTTCAGGTTGAGGTGTCCGGTCTGCATTGACTATGCCATCACCTGCATTCGCTCCATCTATATAATTAAAATGATCCAAGTAATCTTTACCATTTTTCTTTATACGTAATCCCTGATCTACCCAATCCCATATAAACGCACCCTGCATTCGGGGATACTTTTCTATAGCATTCCAGTAGTCACGAAGATTGCCTACACTGTTTCCCATCGCATGAGCATATTCACAAACGATAACAGGTCTGGAAGGATCTGCTTCCATCATTTTGACCATAAAAGCAACAGATGGATACATTGTGGAGATTATATCAAAACTGGGAAGCATAGTAGGATCTCTATATGCTTCAGGCTGGCGGCTTTCATAATGAATAGGGCGGGTAGGATCTATAGTACGGATTTCTTCTGCCATAGCACTAAAGTTTTCACCCATACCTGTTTCATTGCCTAACGACCAAAGGATGATGCTCGGATGATTCTTATCTCTTTCTGCCATTGCAATACCTCTCGCAACAAATGCATTACGCCATTCTGGTTTTTGAGCTGGTGAATTATTGCTATTCCATAATTCATGACTTTCTATATTGGCTTCGTTGATAACATACAGGCCATAGGCATCACATAGATCATACCACATAGGGTCATTAGGATAATGAGAAGTGCGAACGGCGTTTATATTAAATTGCTTCATTAACCGGATATCTCTTTCCATTGAGGCTCTGCTAATAACCCGTCCGGTATTAGGATCAAATTCATGCCGGTTTACTCCTTTCAATTTAATAGCTTTACCATTAACTAGTAATTGTCCGTTTTTCTGTTCTATGCTTCGAAATCCAACTTTGCTACTTAGTGCTTCCTGAGGTCTGTCAGCCGGATCTATAAGTTGTAGTGTTAGTAGATATAAATAAGGTGTCTCAGCTGACCATAGATAAGGGTTTTCTATACGGGCGGTCCACTCAAGTTGTACTTCCTGGTTGGCTAATATTTTTTCAGGAGATGGAACAATTGCAGTCCAGATTTCTTTGTTTTGTGTGTCGTACAGAGTAGCTTTTATTTTATGTGATTTTAATTCACGGTTTTGATAATTTTTTAAACGGGTATGTATATAAAGGGTAGCATTTTTATATTGTTGATCCAGGTCAGTAGTAACATAAAAATTACGCATGTGTACTTGAGGAGTAGAAAATAAATATACATCACGAAAGATACCAGATAGTCGCCAAAAGTCTTGATCTTCTAGATAACTGGCATCAGACCAGTTGATTACTTGAACTGCTAATGTGTTATCACCACTTTGAACAAATTCTGTAATGTCAAATTCTGCTGGTGTCATACTATCTTCATGATATCCTACAGATTTACCATTTACCCATATATAACAGGATGATTGAACACCTGCAAAATGCAGGAATATGCGACGTCCATTCCAATTTGATGGAACTCCAAAATTAGTGCGATAGAGACCTACGGCATTGGTATCTGTCTGAATAAGAGGAGGTGTAGCTGGAAAAGGATGCTTAATATTGGTGAATATTGGATGATCATAAGGGCGATTTTCCTGAGCTGCTACTACCTGCCAATTGGAAGGCACTTTTAAGTTATCCCAGTTGATTACCCCTGTAGATGGCAGAAAAAAGTCTGAAGGAACTAGTGATGGGTGTTTAACCCACTTGAATTTCCAGATCCCATTCAGTGACTTATAATAAGGAGATGCCGATCTGTCAAACGCCTGTGCTTGTGTTTCACTTCCATAAGGGATAAGTGTGGCATGTGGAGGGGTTGTATTGATACTTACAACAGATGGATTTTGCCATTCAGGAGTAGGAGTCTGGCTAAAAGCTTTACCGGATAACAGAGCAACAAAGAGTAAAAAAAGTCTTGAGTTGTACATATAACAATGGGATGATTTAGCTAAGGGATGGGTAGAATGCTCAGAATCAAAAGTGTATAAATAAATGTTAGAAGTAAAGTAAGGCAAATAATGGAAAATGAGAAAATGAAATAGTACAACTTTACTTGTAACCGATGTTTCCATTTTTCTCTAGCTTGTTATTTAAACAAAACTTATCCGAATAGCATTTGTATCGAGGAAGGGAATAAATAAATCTTGTTACATAAAATGTTTTGTATTACGCACATAAATTGTATTTCTTTCAGTGATGGTTGGATTATCTCGTGTAAGGTGTAAATATGTATAACCTATACATGAAAGGGATTAAAAAATGTTTGAATAAATCTGCAATAAAAGATAAAGATATTACAGTGTAAGAAATGAGGTGTAATCGCTAAGATATTGCCGTATATGATAATTGGTGTTAAGTTTTTGTTAAAATGTCTGTTGGTTATATTGTTGATTATGAATATATTAACAGTTATTAACACTTATCCACAAGTTATCCACAATATTTTGTGGGTAATCTCTTTAGGCTCACTTTTACATTTGTAATACTCAAACCTCACAACTGAGTCAATGACTATTATTTATGTGTGAGTGGAAAAAAAGATCTGATAAAATAATAGCTTTGTGTACAGTGAAACTTCCACCCATTAACCTGCAAATAAATAATTTCAGTTCGTTTAGCGAACATTATGTTGTAGGTTTGTTACAAGAAAATCAGAGCCCGCTGCTGATTAGACAGATGTTTGATCAGATACCAAAGGACATAGTAAAATGATCTGTTAATTTTAATTGAAAAGAAATATGAGTAAATCTTCAGGCACTGCTCCTGAGCCATTACTGGCAGAGGATCCAAATCGGTTTGTATTGTTTCCGATTGAGCATAATGACATCTGGCAAATGTATAAGCAGGCTGAAGCAAGTTTTTGGACTGCAGAAGAAATAGATCTGTCACCAGATTTAGTAGACTGGGAAAAATTGAATGATGGAGAGCGGCATTTTATATCCCACGTACTGGCGTTCTTTGCTGCTAGTGATGGTATTGTAAATGAAAACTTGGGTGTCAACTTTCTGGCTGAAGTACAGTTTCCTGAAGCTAAATGTTTCTATGGATTTCAGGTAATGATGGAAAATATCCATTCTGAAACCTACTCTTTGCTGATTGATACGTATGTAAAAGATCCCAAAGAGAAAAACAAGCTTTTCAATGCATTAGAGACAGTACCTTGTGTGGCTAAAAAAGGAGAGTGGGCATTGCGTTGGATAAATAGTGAGAACTTTGTAGAGCGTCTTATCGCCTTTGCTGCTGTAGAAGGAATATTCTTTTCTGGATCGTTTTGTTCTATCTTTTGGTTGAAAAAGCGGGGCTTGATGCCAGGATTATCATTTTCGAATGAACTGATTTCGCGTGATGAAGGTTTGCATTGTGAGTTTGCTTGTTTATTGTATACTCAATATGTAGTAAATAAACTGCCACAGGATGAGATTTATGCAATCATTACTGATGCTGTAGCCATTGAAAAAGAGTTTATTACAGAGGCATTGCCAGTAGATTTGATTGGTATGAACTCCCGGTTAATGGCTCAGTATATTGAATATGTAGCTGATTTCTGGCTAATTCGTTTAGGTTATGAACCATATTACAATACGGCTAATCCATTCGACTTTATGACAGCTATTTCACTACAAGGAAAAACAAATTTCTTCGAGAAACGTGTGGGGGAATACCAAAAAGCTGGAGTGTTGTCAGGAGGAGAAAAAGACGGAGCCAAGTTCACACTAGACGAAGATTTTTAAGAGCCTCCCCAACCTCTGTAAAGAGGAAGTATAAGTGCCTTCTTTGGGGAGAGAAGGCGGGGATACCCCCAGCTACAGCCATCTATGAACAATACGGAGCCTCGATGCGTCGGGGCACCTTTTCTATAAATCCGGAATTCCGGGTATTATATTTTATAAAATATTTTTATAAAATATATTGTCTGAGTGAGGATATATTTGCGACAATGTGAATAATTTACAGGAGTTGTGATCCTGAAAGTTCTGGTTGATCAATTGTATTCTGGTGCGGGCAATTTGCATAACAAACCCATAAACTGTCCTTGTAGAAAGGCAGAAAAACAAACCACTATCAACCTCTTACTTCTGTTTTTAATAGAAATAAGAAAACTGAAAATGAACGATTTTCCATTTTGAATCAGGAACATTAAAACCGTTTCAACCACAAATTATTCTAAATTATGTATGTAATTAAAAGAGACGGGCGACGTGAATCAGTCAAATTTGACAAAGTAACGGCGCGTATTGAAAAACTTTGCTACGGACTTGAGACCAGTTATGTAAATCCCATTACTGTAGCACGTCGCGTTATTGACGGCATCTATGACGGTGTAACTACTGTTGAGCTGGATAATCTGGCTGCTGAAACTGCTGCATCATTAACCACTACGCACCCGGATTATGCTATCCTGGCCGCGCGTATTGCCATCTCCAACCTGCACAAAATTACTAGTAAGTCGTTCTTCAATACAATGAAGCGACTATATACTTATGTTGATCCTAAGACAGGTGAAAATGCCGGATTGTTGTCTAAGGAAACATTTGATGTTATTAAGAAACATGCGGATCTGCTGGATTCCAGTATTATCTATGATAGAGACTTTGGATATGACTACTTTGGTTTTAAAACCTTAGAGCGTTCTTATCTGATGAAGTTGGATGGGAAGGTTGTTGAACGTCCTCAACATATGTTGATGCGTGTGTCTGTAGGAATTCATGGTGACGATATTGAGAAAGTTATTGAAACATATAACCTATTGTCTGAACGTTGGTTTACACATGCCACACCAACTTTGTTCAACGCAGGTACACCAAAACCACAGTTGTCAAGCTGCTTCTTGCTGACAACTCAGGATGACAGCATTGATGGTATTTATGATACATTGAAGCAATGTGCGCTGATATCTCAGTCTGCTGGTGGTATTGGCTTATCTATTCATAACGTTCGCGCTACAGGTAGCTATATCAAAGGGACCAATGGTACTTCAAATGGTATCATTCCAATGCTAAAAGTATTTAACGATACAGCACGTTATGTAGATCAGGGTGGTGGAAAACGTAAGGGGGCATTTGCGATCTATCTGGAACCATGGCATGCGGATATCTTTGAGTTTCTGCAATTAAAGAAAAACCACGGTAAAGAAGAATTACGTGCACGTGATTTGTTCTATGCTTTGTGGATTTCTGACTTGTTCATGAAACGCGTAGAGCAGAACAGTACCTGGACGCTGATGTGTCCAAATGAATGTCCAGGTCTGGCTGATTGTTATGGCGATGAGTTTGAAGCGTTGTATGAGAAATATGAACGTGAAGGTCGTGGCCGTAAGACAATTAAAGCACAGGATCTGTGGTTTGAGATTATTGAGTCTCAGATTGAGACAGGTACCCCTTATATTCTGTATAAAGATCATGCCAACCGCAAGTCTAACCAGAAAAACCTGGGTACTATCAAGTCTTCAAACTTGTGTACAGAGATCATGGAGTATACTTCAAAAGATGAGGTAGCTGTATGTAACCTGGCATCTATTGCATTGCCTAAATTCATTGAAGATGGTAAGTTTAATCACCAGAAGTTATATGATGTAACAAAGGTAATTACACGTAACCTGAACAAGATTATTGATATTAACTATTACCCAGTACCTGAAGCTGAACGCAGTAACAAACGTCACCGCCCTATTGGTATTGGTGTACAAGGCCTGGCTGATGCATTTATCATGCTACGTATGCCATTCGAATCAGAAGAGGCTCGTGGCTTGAATGAAGATATCTTTGAAACGATTTACTTTGCTGCAATGACAGCTTCTATGGAGCTGGCAAAAGAGCATGGACCTTATGAAACTTTCAAAGGTTCTCCATTATCAAAAGGCATATTTCAGTTTGATATGTGGGATGTTACACCAAAATCAAACCGTTGGGACTGGAATGCATTGCGTGCAGATGTGAAGAAACATGGAGCCAGAAACTCTTTGTTATTAGCTCCAATGCCAACAGCTTCTACATCTCAGATTCTGGGTAATAACGAATGTTTTGAACCATATACTTCTAATATCTACACTCGTCGTGTATTGTCTGGAGAGTTTGCAGTTGTAAACAAACACTTGTTGAAAGATCTGGTACGTCTGGGATTGTGGAATACACAAATGCGTGATGCGATTATCGCAGGTAAAGGTTCAATCCAACATATTGCTGATATTCCTCAGCATATCAAAGACTTGTACAAAACTGTATGGGAGATCAAGCAAAAGGCAATCATCGAAATGTCTGCTGATCGTGGAGCATATATCTGTCAGAGTCAGAGTTTGAACCTGCATATTCAGGATCCTAACTTTGGTAAACTGACTTCTATGCACTTCTATGCATGGAAAAAAGGTCTGAAAACAGGTATGTATTACCTGCGTACTAAGGCTGCTGCTGATGCTGTACAGTTTACATTGCAAAAACAAGCTGAGGTTGCTTTACAACCTGTAGTGACGGAAGCTGATCATGCATTGGCTACGGCTGCTAAGACTGTTGTAGATGAAGTACGCAAGATGGAATCTCAAGCTCCTAAAGTAGCTTCTCCTCAGATAGATATGGATTACGAACAAAAAATGAAAGATATGACCTGTTCACTGGATAATCCAGAGGGTTGTGAAGCTTGCGGATCGTAATTTTAATTAATTTTTTAAGGCATCACCTCTTGTTCTGATAGACATTGCGAGGTGGTGCTTTGTCACTTATAAAGTGATATAGAATTTGTCGATTTGTATGAAAAAACTATACATACTGCTATTTTTGATTATTATAGCAGTAGCTTTCTTTGGGGGGATGATTACACAGAAACATTATGGACTGGGTAATCTTTTAAAGAAAGCAAATCCCACCTATATACCACAAGAGAAAAGAGAAGCAATTGCTCCTGAACATAGAGGAAAGCTTTCTATTTTTATCCTTGCAGGCCAATCAAACATGGAAGGTGATGGAAATGTCGAAGACTACACACCTGTGAATACAGATGGACGAGTATATATGTTCAATGAAAACTATCTATGGTTGCCTGGAAAAGAGCCTGTTCGTAATCGCATTGGTCCAAGTATTGCTTTTGCAAAGCAAATAATTGACTATGATAAAAATAGCTATGTCGGTATTATAAATGTTGCAAGGGGAGGGACTAATATAGGGCAATGGCAAAAAAGCTATGATGAACAATCTCTTTACCAGATTATGTTAAAAAGAGCCTTAGCTTCTTCTTCACAGGGAGAAATAAAAGGACTATTGTTTTTTCAGGGTGAGAATGATGCTGAAGGAGATAGTACAGATCATTATAATGATTGGGATGTGTATTTTGAAAAGTTTGTTAAGGACATAAGGCACGATTTACATAATGAAGATCTTCCTGTTATTTTTGCTCAAATCGGAAAAGGAGAAGATAAGCTTTGGAAAAAGGTAAAAAATAGACAAGATAGTGTAAATATAAAAAATGTTGCTATGATTAAAACAGATGATTTAGACTTTATAGAAAATAATGTTCATTTTACTACAAAAGGGTATGTGGAAATAGGGAAAAGATTTGGGGACAAGTTTATTGAAGAGGTCATGAGTCCCTCAAAAAATATAAAATCTATTGAACAAAAGTAGTTTTTTAAATAATTTCGATAAGCCTGTTAACTGAAAGTTTGTAATAGAATATCTCAGGATATTTAACAAAAAAGACCTCTCAATATATATTGAGAGGTCTTTTTTGTTAGAAGTTAAATGATAGATAACGAATTTGGAAAAACAAACTATTGTCAAACATATTGTACTTCCAAGATTTTATTAGTTGGTCATTTTGCACAAATCATTCATTATTTAATTAAACAAAATCAGGATTTAAACTAGCAAAACCTATATGCTTAATTACTTCTCAAAATAAGCTATCCTGATTATCATTTACGTAATCTCAAAGCTGTCAATTTTCATTATGCTCAGGATGAATTTGAAAATGCATTAATGGAGTTGCTGGATGACGATCCAATCCCAATACATATAAAATTACTTTGGTTTGGCCTTTCTATAAAAGCATATATGAATATACCTGGATGAAGTAGATAGAACAGAATAAAGATATACCACAATCCCTCAGACAATACAATGGTTAATTTACTATTCATCTTTCCAATAAGACAATTATATGAGTGAGAAAGCCATACAGGAAGAAGAGCAGATTCATTTGCCATACAGAGAGGAATGTTTGTAGTAGAAGTAAAAAAATGGAAAGTCGGTTGTACATCATAAACTTGTAATACAATAAAATTGGAATTAATTCAGGCGTAGTATTTCTTCGTATGGAGTTCTTATAAAGAAATGCTATGCCTGCTTATTTACGATCTATTGAATATCGCTTTGAATCTCACCAATTGCCGTCTCTGTTAAGAATGCATTTAATTGATCATCTGGGACATTTATATGAGTACTATTTTACTAGGCTACGTACAACCGAAAATATCTTTCGACTGATTGTCTGGTTCGTAGATGAGAAAGAAGATAAGAAAGTGCCTTACAATATAGGATATGCAGGGAGTGTATACCAATCTTTGCGTGTTGACGATATGAGTGGTTTGGATGATAAAACGTATCAACGGTATTTCTTAGATCGTTTTCAGGAGGCAATTCTCTATACTGCACAGATGTATAATTGGCCGACTGAAAACTTTGCTAGTGCATATCAACATATTGTGGATAACAACTTTGAGTTTCGGGATTATTGGGGTAAGGTGTACAAATCACCTGACAAACAATGGAAGGCCCGTATTTATTTTGAATATGATTGGCAGCAGGGGACCTATGTGAGATTTGAGAATACAAATACTAGACAGGTTTTCGTATATAGATTTGAAGTAAGCGGCTAGATTGCTTTGTGTAAAGGGATTGGTAATTGTTTCTGGAAAAGCAATGAGTTGTTTTGTGTATATTTTCATAATCAACGGGATTATTGGGATATTACTATAGAGGGTCAGGTGGAATTTCATTATCCCACAGCAGATAACGGACAGGCACATGGACAATATAATTTGGGAAAACTATACATGGAAGGTGATATGTTGGATAAGGATTTAACGAAAGCCAAGTACTGGATTGAGAAAGCAGCCAGCCAGAACTTTGGACGAGCTGTCTGGCTGCTGGAAAAGTGGGACAGTATGAGTACATAATTTCTTAAGGAACCTTCCTATAGGGAATCTTCAATCCGAATTGATCTGAAAATAGTTGATATACCTTTCCTTTATTATCTATCACTACTTCTAATTCTGCACCTATCTCTTTTAATACAAGATACTTTCCGGTTAGAGGTGTAATCTCAAATTGTGGCCCTTTTCTGGACTGGCGGCTAGCCTGAGCAATCAGCTTAATGCCTTCAAGCTTTATTTCCAGCATTTCTGGTGACATAGCATTGCTATATTTTGGATCTACCTTATAGATACCTGTATAGTGTCTCAATGAATCTATACTTAGTTGGACAGGGGATTTGGGAGGCGAAGGTAAGCTGTAAGGCCATTGATAGAGAATAGATAAAATCTTGTTGGTAATTGTGGTGAGCTGTTCGTTGTCTTCTATATTACTAAGTAATACAATACAGATATCATTGGTGGGAACTCTGGTAAAATTAGTTTTAAATCCCCATATATCACCACTATGAGATACAATCCGCGTATTAAACAACGAATCTACTATCCAGCCGTATCCATATCGGTTTCTATACGCAGTATAAGCCTTC
The DNA here is from genome assembly GCF_030068605.1 of Xanthocytophaga agilis. NCBI lineage: Bacteria > Pseudomonadati > Bacteroidota > Cytophagia > Cytophagales > Rhodocytophagaceae > Xanthocytophaga > Xanthocytophaga agilis. Next base: position 76,584 of record NZ_JASJOU010000008.1, on the reverse strand, counting down.
TCTTGTAATGCCTTACTGATTACTTGATTATCTTGCAATCCTTTGTGCCACTTGTACAAATCACCTACAGTAGAGTAAATAGCTCCTGCTGCAAAAGGGCCTGCTGAATCCAGAATAGTTGCTAATTCTGTCTCGGAACGTGTTGGATAGGTATAATATCCGGTGGCTTTATGGGAATCTGCCAGATGGATAAAATCAAATCCACTATGTGTCATCTGCAAAGGCTGGAAGATATAGTGTCGGAGAGCATGATAGTAAGACAATCCGGTTACCTTTTGGATGATGTATCCTAACAATGCATACCCCAGATTGCTATAGTTCCAGTTGCTACCCGGAACAAAATCCAAAGCTGGACCTTTCATTAATGCATTGATCATAATTGATTCATTTGCCAGTTTGTTTTCTTCTTTGTTGATCTCTGTGGTATCTAAGGATATGCTGGGGATGCCAGAAGTGTGAGTGAGCAGATGTTCGATAGTAATGCTGTCACCATGTGGCAGATTGGGATAATATCGGGTTAGTTTGTCCGATAGTGAAAGCTTTTTCTGTTCTGCCAATTTTAAAACCAAGGCAGATGTAAATGTCTTGGTTACAGAGGCAATCTGATAAATAGTTTTAGTACTGCAAGGTGTTTTAGTCTGGATATCCTGAAATCCATATCCTTTTTCCAGAAGTATCTTTCCGTTTTTGGCTATCAGTACTGTGCCATTAAACTGATTCAATTGAGCATAGGTATTCAGGAGATTATCCAGTTTTTGAGGTATAGTCTGACTAAAAACAGGGCATAGCATTCCCAGTGCCATCGAAATGGCAAATATGATCTTTTGCATACGTTTGGTAAGTTAAAGTTGGTTACTGAAAGATTTTTTCAATTTCATGGACATACGCTGCTCCAATCGGAAGTTCGGTTTGTCGTATCCATACACTCCGTTTGTCAACTTTGCCAACTTGCTTTTTTGAAACAATAAATGAACGGTGTATGCGTATAAAATCTGAAGCAGGTAAAAGGGCTTCTGCTTCACTCATGGTAAGTCGAGAGGCTATCTTTTGTTTTTCAAGTACAAACTTCATATAGTTGCCACTGCTTTCAACATACCAGATCTCGTCAAGTGCAACACGAATTTGTTCGTACCCACTTTTAATAAAGATGGATGAGGGTGCAGGTGGTGCGATTACATTATTTTTTCGGAGTTCATATTGTTCATGGGCTTTGGTACAGGCTTTTAAGAAACGTGATAGCGAAAAGGGTTTAAGCAGATAATCAATAGCATCCAGTTCAAAACTTTGCACAGCATGTTCACTATAGGCAGTGGTAAAGATAACCATAGGTGGACTGGCAAGAGATTGCAGAAACTCAATACCTGAGATATCAGGCATCTTAATATCCAGAAAAAGCAAGTCTACTTTATTTCTTTGTATGAAGTCCACCGCCTCAAACGCATTGGCGAAATATGCCTCGAATTCAATAAATGCTACTTTCCCTGAAAGACTTCTGATTATTTCCAGTGCAATGGGTTCATCATCTATAACAATGGCTGTCATCATATATTTTTTAAGGTTGAATCACCAGTTGAACAACAAACTCATTTCCATCTCCATGTGCATTGAACTGGTGTTTGTGTTTATAGAGCAAGTTCAGACGTTCCAGTACATTTTTTAACCCAATACCTGATTTTTCCTTTTCCGGATCATTACTTTTATGAAGATGCATACTGTTTCGTACCTCAAACCGGATAGTTTCCTGGTCACATTCCAGTTTGATCTTTATCCATGATTTTTCATTCAGACTTATACCATGTTTAAATGCATTTTCTACAAACGGAATCAGGAGCATAGGTGCAATGGTATGATTACAGTATTGAGAGTCAATAGTATCTTCAATTTCGATTGCTGAAGAGGAGTGAATTCGTAGTTTTTGTAAGGAGATATAGTTTTTGAGATAATCTATTTCGCGATGCATGGAAATAAAATCCTGGTTGTTTTCATGGAGCATAAATCGCATCATATCACCTAGCTTTTGAATACCTTCGGCAGTCCGTTCTGATCCATCCAGTATAGCAGTTCCATATAATGTGTTTAATGCATTAAACAAGAAGTGAGGGTTAATCTGAGAACGCAGAAATTGCAGATCTGTTTTGGAACGGACTAATTCCTTTTCGACTCCTCTGAGCTGAAGGATTTTGTCTTCTTTTTGCTGATACAACACCCATGAAACAGGAGTGACAATAAAAAGTTGAAGTCCCACATTGATCCAAAAGAGTCTGATAAATGGATTATAATGTTCTACGGCAACAAAAGTAAAAATCAGGGGTGGAAGTAAAATAAACAGTAAGCGGAAAATAACACTGGAATGTAAAAAGGATCTTTGGCCCTTCAGTGGAAATAACCAATAGGTTGTATAGATATAAGTGATAATACAGGGCGGAATAAAGGCAAAGTATACTTCAAAGAATGGAGTATCTCCAACCAGATGAAAGACCGCCAGAAAGAAAGGCACACACAGGAAAATAATGAATGAGCCTGTAATCTGGTTGGTCACCAATATATAATAAGAGCTTCGACGACTAGTTGTGGTAATGAAGTGAATACAGAATTCGCGTATTGCAACATATGCCAGGTAGATAGATACTAGTGTCAGTGCCCGGCCAAATCCAGCTAATAAGTTTGTTAGTGGATGGTCATTGTATCCAAACAAGGCCAGAATTCTGAAGTCTCCATAGTTAACGTAATGCGGACGTGCAAAATAAGAGGCTATATTAGCTCCCAACGCCAGCAAATAGCTAATCAATATCAGTTGCACAATACCCCAGATGTATTTTCTAGGGAAAAGATGACTAATTACTTCCAATGAAACGAATTTGGACTCTATGATAACTAATTTTTTATCTGTATCTGACTGCAATATGTTGGGTAGTATTTTCAGATTGATCCAGAGATAAGAGAAGTGTAGTACCAGTAATGCACCTATTTGTGGGAATAATCTGTTCCAGATAAGGCTAAAAAGAATATGGTCTTTTGCAAAATGAGAGCGGATATCATCCAGTTGCCAGGGCACAAGGCGTTGTAAGTCTGCTATATAACTGATTGCTGTAATAATAGTCAGTATAGTTACTAACAGTATTTCATGCTCCCTCCATCTGATTTTCATAGGATATAGTAATTGAGTGGTAATAAATCTGTACAAACCTATTTCTGTTCGTATCTTTTACCAAGATTACTATAGGATAAGGAATATTTCCTACAAATGTGACAGACCAGCCTGAAAATGTGACAGAATCAAAATGGGTGGGGAATATAGAGTGGAGCATATAACTATCTCCTGCTTTCATGTAATTAAAGCAGGAGATAGTTTGGCGTATTATCAGGGAAGCTGATACTGCTGGAAGAAATCCCAGAGTAAATCATTGGCATTGATTACTGTCGAAGGTGTATCACTATTAGGACCTCCAGGTAATCCTCCTGGCCAACCATGGCCGCCATCTTGGGTGAGGTAGTACTGTATAGTTGCATTGTCTTCACAGTCTGACCATTTGGTATACTTGTATCTGTTGTCATTGACCAGAACCTGAGCAGGGTTAGAACAGGCATTAATGGCTGACCATACATTCAATACTGAATCAACTGGAGGGAAATACGCATTGCTGATACCCACACCTCCCTTATAGGGAACATGTTCATCCTTTACAGAATGCATATGCAACACCGGAACCGGACGAGATGGATTGCAAGGTTGTTTTACTACCATTGTACAGGAACTGGTTGCAATGGCTGCAATTTTTTCAGGCATCTCACAGGCTAGACGATAAGACAACATACCTCCATTGGAATGCCCTGTAGCATAAACTCTTTTGGGATTTATTTTATAGGTACTTATCAGATGGTTGATAAGCTGCCTGATAAAGTTTACATCATCAATGTTATGATCACGGGCATAATCACAACATCCACCTGCATTCCATGTACGAGCTTTCAGCAGTCCATCGCTTTGAACTCCTTCCGGATACACCACAATAAATCCGGCAGTATTAGCCTTATCGGTTAGTTTGGAGGTGGTTTCAAACTGGTCTGCATTTCCTCCGCCTCCATGCATAGCAATAACCAGTGAAAAATCAGAAGAAGTATAATAGGTGGGAGGTAGATTTAATGTATAGGTTCTTTGCAGACCATCTACAGTTAGTATCTCTTTAAAACGAAACACATTGTCGATAGGAATAGAATCTCTTCGTCGACAACCTGTAAAAGAAAAGATAGTGAAGAGTACTATAGTCAAAGAGATGTATATGCCGGTTCTCATCATATGGCGCCTAGTAAATTGTTTAGTCAGATGTTTTGATTGAAAAATGATAAAAAAGTTTAATTCGAAGGCATTGTGAAAGGTACTTTCCTTACAGCTATAAAATCTCTTCCTATTGTGTGAAATAGTAACTTCATCTGCATCTATGTGATGTGAACTGACTCCTGTATGAAATATACGTTTTTCTGTATTATTACTGCATTTATACTGATTAATTTCCAATATTCTTGGTTTCTGGATATAGAAGGAGCTATAGATTTTCGAAAAGTATCCCTGGGAAGTAAGGAAAAAGAAAAATACTATAATCACTTGCACCGATACAGTAAAAAGTTTGAACCCGTTTCCCAAAGTTATATAGATTCTATTCGGTTTATTGGAATAGATATTACTTTTCTCAATCAGACTTCAGTGCCATTCACATCGGCTTGGGAACCTACACCTATCAGAAAAAAGTATGGGCAGATGGCGCAGGATTTTTTTGTTCAGAGCAAAGGCAGTAAAAGCGACTCCTGCCTTCAATCGATATGGGAACTTGAGGAATCTGATACTATTGAAACAGTACGTAAAAGCTGGATTGTTCGGATGACTTCGGTGAGTACTATGAAGGCAATGCTTTATCATGGAAGAGATGGATATTATACTATCGGTATCTTTCAACATGGGCAGTGGAGGCATTACTTTACAGGTTTAGCTGTTGAAAGTTTTTACTTTCTTAAATCTCGTTCTCAGTTACCTTTTATTGTCAATGATTCTACTTTTCAGATTGAAGTTGCTCAGATTCGTATGGTGAAGCAAGCTGTTTTGCCTGCAATATCTCCAGAGTATGAGTTACTCAAAGATTGTGGGGTACTTACTTTTCATCTGGATGAACTTAGAAAAGACTCAGACAAGGATGGATTGGAAGATATTTGGGAACAAAGATGCTTCACAAACCCTCTGGATGCAGATACAGACAACGATGGACTCTCTGATAGTATGGACACTAATCCATTAAATAAGTCTAAACGAAATAAGTATACTGTATTATATCAATATTTATTAGAGCACATTGGTATAGATAGTTGTTTTGTTCAATTTGATGATACAACATTTGCTTGTGAGCCTGAGTTTCTTCGGAAAATGAAAGAAAGGAGACCTGTGCCCCGTCGTACAATTTGCCTTGTGACAGAAAATCCAGCACTAAAAGAATTGGTTGGTGTTGAGAACCGATATTTGATTATGACTACTGCTCAATACGCTCAATATCGCAAATACAATGTCAATTCAATTGAAGATTATGGTATTACGCCTCTTTTTAGAATTGATAAAAAGGTAAACTGGTATACATTTTCGATATACCAAATGTTTGGAGGAGACGAATACATTACAATTCGAAAAAGAAATGGCTGGCTGATTAAAAAGCTAGTAATGTGGATGATATAGAGTTACATATTTACTATAGATGCAATTTCATTCCTTCATGTGAGTCAATAAGGAAATTGTAAATCTCCAAAAAAAATCTATGTTTGAAAATGTATTGTGTACACATAAATGTTTTTGATAATGCTTACAGATGATTTTTGGATTCAGCCAGCTAAGGGATTTACAGACCGTACCAGAGGAAGAACAGAAGAGGAAATTCTTAAAATAGAATCCACTATTGGATTTCGCTTTCCGGAATTGTATAGAGATTTGATGAAGATTCAGAATGGCGGCCATCTCAGAAGACGTGCTTATCCTTTCGAAGATGGTATACAGGAATTATTCTACAACAATGCCAAACTTGATCCGATTTTTGTTGGTTCAGTAGTAAATGTTCTTCAGGAATTAAGTGAGTTTATGGATGAAGAAGAAATTGAAGAACTAGCACAAACAGAAATTAATCATATGGATCGTCTGATTATTGTTTCAAGTATGTATGGACATTCATATATGTGTTTCGACTATGGCTGGCAGGAAGAAACAGTGAGGTCAGAGCCGGAAGTTTGTTTCTTTGATATGGAACGTGGGAATGGTTTTGAAGAGTATCTAAGAGTTGAATCATTTGAAAAGCTAGTTAGTGAACTTGTTTATTATGGATATGAATCTACTAGCTTTTATATAGGTATCAGATCTTCACTAAGTATTGATGCGATTATTGATGTATTGGCTGTTCAATGGAGTGTGAAATTTCAGGAGCATACGACAGATCGGTATGGCTGGTTTAATTTTGACAAATGGTTTAGTGGAGAGCTAGAGATTACATCTAATTTATCCTTCCACATTATAGTAAGTCCCAATCAGCATCGTTCTGGAACTTATCTGTTTCAGAATCATGCAGACAATACTTTTGTGATAGAAATTATACCTACACAAAAAAATGATATGTCAGAACATAATACTAGAGAAGATACAGTGGTAATCAACAATCTATTACTAAAATTTAAGGAAAAAGGCGTAACTGCTTCAATATTGCTGGCGCCTTTTAATCTCTCATAATACTTCGGGATTTCATTCCTATACTATTAGTATATAGTGGGAAATTAAAGATAATATAACATGTGTAGATATTGATTGAATATTTTTGTATGGGTTAAGTACTAATTTCTGAATTTAGACGTCATATTTTTATTTTTTACTCTCTGCCTGTGTTAATTATCTCAGACAGAATAACTACTTAGCTATGGCATCTGTACCTTTGGATGCAGCCACTGATTGCATTCGTCATTATTCCTGGAAGGCAGGAGAGCAATCCGTCATCCAAGCCTTGAAACCTACTATTGTAATAAGTGAAGCAGGTCAACCCAAATTTGGTCAGTCTAAATTCAGAGGTTTTCCAGATACACCTGACAATATGGTATTAGATATAGGAAGAGAGGATAACTTTCTGTTTCAACTCAATTTCGCCGAGATTGCTCCTTTTGATAGTCAGAATCTATTACCAACGGAAGGAATGCTATATGTATTTCTCAAAGGATTACAATCAAATGGTGCATATCCGGATGCAAAAGAGGATCTTAAGCTAATTTACATTCCAGAGTCTATTCAGTCAAACAGGTCGACTGATGGTAAAAGGATGAGCTTTGAGATATCGCATACGTTACCTGGATACAAATCTTCAGAATATGAGAAATTAAATTTGGGTGAAGACTTTGATACTCTACAAAAGGTAGTCAGATCCATACAAGAAATAGATGGCTCAGATGACTATAGCAGCAACTTGCTAGGGCATCCACAACAAACACAGTACAACCCCTGGTTCTATCATTTTCGTCAGAATATATGGAAGCTACATGGCCGTGCTCCCAGTGATCCGGAAAAATACAAAGTCTGGAATGAGAAATATGAGTCAGAGATGAAGACTTTAAACGATTCGCATGTACTTCTTTACCAAGGTGCAACGCCTTTTAATAGTCTGGCAATTTTGTATATTGGTATCTCAAAAGAAGATCTGGAAAACCGAAATTTTAGTGCTGCATTTTATGACATTCAAAGTACATAATACAGATAGATAGATTGGATAATCAATCAACTGATTATTATAAATCAGTTGATTGATTAATAGAGTTGCATTCTTTACTAAAAATGCAGTTTCATTCCTTCATGTGAGTCAACGAAGCCAAGCGACTCATAAAACTTTTTGGCCTCTGGACGTTTTTTATCAGTTGTTAACTGAAGCAAATGAGCTCCTTTGTCTTTTGCTCGCTGGATAGCATACTGAAATATTTCAGTTCCTACTCCTTGTCCTCTATACTCAGATTTAACCCGTACAGCCTCAATCTGGGCTCTGGGACTTCCCTGATAAGTTAGATAAGGGATGAAGGTTAGCTGAAATGTAGCCACTATTTCTCCAGCCTTTTCTACTATAGTTAACTCTTGATTGGGATCACGGGTAATTGCCTCAAATGCATTTAAATAAGATACTGGTAATGGAATCTGAAGGTTTTCTCTTTCTGCTCCCAGTTTGTCATCAGACAGCATTTGTACAATTGTAATCAGATCTGACTTTAATGCCAGGCGATAGGTGAGGTTCATGATCGCTAGAGTTGGTAGTGAGTAGTAAACTATAGGAAAGAATATGTATTTATACTTGATTACTTGAAGTATGTATAACAAAATAGCCTTTCGTAAAAAAATAACTTGATACAATGTTCTATTCCATAGTTTTACTGATATAGCTTCTGCTAATTTACTGGATTACTTACCGAAAGTGTTACAAACAGTAAATAACCACACAAGACAAGTATGAAAAGATGTATACCTGGATTTTTCTTATTGGTCTGCTTATGCCTTTCTGTGAAGGCCCAGCAAATCTCACCTGTGGAAGGTTCCTGGGTAGGGACATTAGCCGTATCTGGCATTAAATTGCGATTGGTAACACATATTCATACAGAGGCCAACGGATATAAGGCAACATTGGATAGTCCAGATCAGGGTGCTAAAGATATCCCTATTGATATTGTTACATTTCAGAACGATAGTTTGACTCTGATCATGAATCGGCTAGGGGCTGTGTATAAAGGGTTGTATCGTAAAGACAGTGTTTTGATACAAGGCCTATTCACTCAGAATGGACACAGTTTTCCACTTGTTATGCAGAAGAGCGAAAAGGGAATTACTGTAAACAGACCTCAGCTTCCTGTACGTCCTTTTCCATATAAAGAAGAGGATGTCGTTTACGAGAATCCATCTACCCATACTAAACTTGCCGGAACATTGACTTTACCCCAAACAGGAACTGCTTTTCCTGTTGTGATATTGATTTCAGGTTCTGGGCCACAGGATCGGGATGAGACACTTTTTGCCCATAAACCATTCCTTGTATTAGCGGATTATCTGACAAAACAAGGATTTGCCGTCCTTCGGGTGGATGATCGGGGCGTAGGGAAATCTACAGGAAGTTTTTCTACTGCGACAAGTGCTGATTTTGCAGAAGATGTCAAAGCCGGAATCGCTTATCTGAAAACAAGAAAAGAAATAAATCCCCAGAAGATTGGCTTGATAGGGCATAGTGAAGGAGGAATGATAGCACCAATGGTTGCTTCCAAAAGTCCGGATGTAGCTTTTATTGTATTAATGGCTGGACCCGGAATAACCGGAGAACAAATTCTCAGAACCCAGGCAATTACTTTTTATAAGAAAATGGGTGCTAGTGATAGCGAAATAAAAACTATTCTGGAGTTATCAGATGCCGTCGACAAACTTGCTGAGAGCAATAGTACAGATAAACAAAAACGTAAAGAAGGTATTGTTCAGCTCATAAAAGACAAAGCGGCAGGCATAAGTGATTCTCGTAAAAAACAGTTGGAAATCACGGAAGATGCCTTTTTACAAAGTGTAGAACTTGCTCAATCTCCCTGGATGAAATACTTCATCCATTTTGATCCAATTCCTGTTCTTAAACAAGTACGTATACCTGTATTGGCTATCAACGGGAGTAAAGATGTTCAGGTACTGGCGGATAACAATTTGAAAGGTATTGAAACTGCATTGAAGCAAGGAGGAAACAAAAAGTATCAGGTACAAAAGCTGGAAGGACTCAATCACTTGTTTCAGAAAGCTGATAGTGGATTTCCTGGCGAATATGGTACTATTGAGCAGACAATCGACCCGACTGCACTCACTGCAATAGGAGACTGGTTAAAAAAAGTAGCAGGGAAATAAATTGTATTTACTCATGTATTCATCCTATAGACCTCTTCATAGCCTATAGGTGAATACATGAGTAAACAAATGTCTGGATATATTGAAACTTTACAGTTTCGTTTTGTTGAAGTTCAGATTAACTACTGTCATAAAAAAAGCCTATTAAAATAATAGGCTTGATTAATAGATAGTTATGGAAGTTGGATATTATTATTATAGAAATATAAATTGGTCACTAAAATCTTTCCTGAATAGCTGGATTCCAGCGTAGATCTACGTTAAATGAATGGCAATCAGTGATAAAGTCATTCAGGGTTGCAGGCCATTTCAACTCAGTCCCGTTAATGCAATAGGTTGATTCATTAAACCATACAATATTGCGGCTCTCTGTATCATCAATATAACGATTGTAAGGTTCATAAAACTCCCATCCTTCAAAGAACAACACTATTTGTTGTGGCTCAAAAGAACTTTGGTAAAGCTCATTAATAGATTTAGAAAGTAATTGAGGGAAATACTGGCTTAATGCGTCAAGTTGTATAGACTTCATAGTTGTGCAAAAATGATTTAAAACTTACATGATAGTTGTTGAAGCTTATATCTAAAGTTAACCTTTTCGTGAATTCCTACTTTTAAAATCCCACCAAACTGAAACGTTTTTCGGTAGACATAAGACTTTATTCGATGAACTAAATAATGACTCTCCATACTTGCAAATTGGGTGGATGAAATAGCACTTAGCAGGAAGAGATATCTTACTTTTATACTAAAAGCCTAGACATTTTGTTAGTAGTTGATTATTAGGTTAGTAACAACTATAGAAAAACTTTCAGGTATATTTGTGCCTGTATTCTTACTTTTTATGTCTATACATAGTAAAGCTGTTGTTAAGGTTACTTTGGTAATGCTTGTCTGGGCAGGTTCATTTTCAGTAACTAAGGCAGGAATTTATCATATTCCACCTGTGTTTTTTGCATTTCTGCGTTTCGCTCTCGCATCTATTATCTTACTAATCATTCTGTTTGTAAAAGAACGAAACAAAACACTTCCAATGTCTCCTGGCTGGAATCGGTCTGTCTGGTATAAAGTAATAGGTATGAGTATTATGGGAGTGACCTTATATTATACATTCTTTAATCTGGCATTACGATATACTTCTGCCGCCATGGGTTCTTTGATCCAGGGATTTATCCCTGTGGGTGTGGTAGTATTGGCTGCTCTTTATTTGAAAGAGAGACTGCAATCGATTCAACTTGTTGGTGTGGTGATTTCCATTATTGGAGTAATTTGTATAGGGTTTGTATCTAATCCAGAAACTGCTGATTTTTTACAGGCTTCCATTTGGGGGATGTCTTCTGTGATTGTCGGAAATATCCTGGTAATTCTATCTGCATTATGCTGGGTAATCTACACCATTATTTCCAAAAAATTAGCACATCTGGATTCTACACATCTTACTACATGGTCTACTATTATAGGAACGATATGTTTTATTCCTCTGATGGGTGTAGAATTATCCTATGAGCCATTACCTGTTATTTCCTGGCAAGGCTGGGTTGAAATTCTCTATCTGGGAGTGCTGGCTTCTGCATTAAGCTATTTCTGGTATAATGATGCCATGAAATACCTGAATGCGGTTGAGGTAGGTATATTTAACAATCTTGACCCGGTAATGGGAGCCGTTATTGCAGTTGTTTTTTTGCATGAGCCTGTTTCTTTGTGGCAAGTTACAGGAACTGTATTTGTTTTGATCGGAGTCTGGATCAGTACTGTTTCCAATAAGACGCCTGTTTCACATTGAATGTACCTGATAGTCAGGTGAAACAAATGCGGTTTTAGGAAATTTATCACATAGGCAGTTGTGTTGAAAACAATAATAGAATATTTCCAAGGATATACTCTATATTTGTAGTTTAAAATCTTTATCCTCATGATCTCAGTTGATTCGATTACAGTAGAGTTTAACGGTGCCGCTCTTTTTAGCAACATTACCTTTAATATTAATGAGAATGACCGGATTGCCTTAATGGGTAAAAACGGTGCAGGAAAATCAACCTTATTGAAAATTATCGCTGGTGTAAATAAACCCACACGCGGAAAAATATCTGCTCCCAAAGATGCCGTAATTGCCTATCTGCCTCAACATTTGTTAACAGAAGACAATTGTACTGTATTTGAAGAAGCCTCCAAAGCTTTCGGAAAAATACTGGAAATGAAAAAGCAGATGGATGAGTTGAATCTGGCATTGGAGACACGCACGGATTATGAATCAGATGAATATGCCAAGATCATAGAACAGGTATCTGAACTTAGTGAGAAATACTATTCGATAGAAGATAGCAATTTTGATGCAGAAGTAGAAAAGACGTTGATGGGATTAGGCTTTCAACGTAGTGATTTTACCCGTCCTACCAATGAGTTTAGTGGTGGGTGGCGTATGCGGATCGAGCTTGCTAAGATTTTGTTGCAAAAACCGGATCTGATTCTGTTGGATGAGCCTACTAACCACATGGATATTGAATCTATTCAGTGGCTGGAGGAATTTCTGGTAAATAATGCCAAAGCTGTAATTGTGATATCCCACGATAAAACGTTTGTTGACAATATCACAAACCGGACCATAGAGGTAACTATGGGACGCATATATGATTACAAAGCGACATACTCTCATTATCTTCAGTTGCGGAAAGAACGTCGCGAACAGCAGCAAAAACAATATGATGATCAGCAGAAGCAGATTGCTGAGATTCAGGAATTCATAGATCGGTTCAAAGGAACCTATTCCAAAACACTTCAGGTACAATCTCGTGTGAAGATGCTGGAAAAGATTGAGATCATTGAAGTGGATGAAGTGGATACTTCACATTTGAATCTGAAGTTTCCTCCAGCCCCTCGTTCAGGTAACTATCCTGTTGTGGTAGAAGGATTAACCAAGCGCTATGGAGATCATGTGGTATTTGCGGATGCTTCTGTAACTATCGAACGTGGGCAGAAAGTAGCATTTGTAGGTCGGAATGGTGAAGGGAAATCTACACTGGTGAAGGCAATCATGGGAGAAATTGATTTTGAAGGAAAACTTCAGGTAGGACATAATAGTATGATTGGATACTTTGCACAGGATCAGGCTTCCAAGCTGGATAGTGAACTAACTGTTTTTCAGACTATTGACCAGATTGCAGTAGGAGAGATTCGTACAAAAATCAAAGATATTCTGGGAGCTTTTATGTTCAGTGGGGAAACTATAGATAAGAAGGTAAAGGTACTATCCGGAGGGGAAAGAACGCGTTTGGCTATGATTAAGCTGTTGTTACAGCCTGTAAACCTTTTGATCCTTGATGAACCTACCAACCACCTGGATATCAAAACAAAAGATATTCTGAAAGATGCACTCAAGGCTTTTGATGGTACATTGATTCTGGTATCGCATGACCGTGACTTCCTGGATGGTTTGGCTGATAAAGTATTTGAGTTTGGTAATAAACGTATTAAGGAACACTTTGAAGATATTAATGGCTTCCTGAGAAATAAGAAAATGGAAAATTTACGTGAAATTGAGCGAAAAGCTGTAAAATAAACTGTAGTATTCTACTACATATAGAAACCCTCTGTCTTAATCACAAGGCAGAGGGTTTTATTTTGTCATTACCCTAAGCGGCTGATAAAATGGTAATTTGATTCAGTGCGTTTACCTTTTCCGTATTTCGTTTATATAGATTCAAAGTGTTATTTTATAAACAGGACTTTTCACAACTATGTTATTTGAAAAAGATTTTCAGGGACAGGAATGGTATGAGCCTTTTAAGGATACCAGTCTTAAGAATATGACTTGGGCAAAGTGCTTGTTAAAAAGAGAGTTTTATTGTTTTCTGGATTATAAATCTTTCTACGATACAGAAAGCTATGTAAGTGTGTTTCACGAATTTTCGACTTTCTGCAAGCCTGATCTTGATTTTCAGGTTCTATCTTATGATGGTCCTTTTATCTATCTGCTCATAGATGGAGAGGAACTTATTTATGAAAAAGAGGATACCCACTATTCGGATGATCAATTGTGTGATAAGCTAAATCTGTTTCTCTGTGAACGTACAACCTGTTCGTTGCGATTCTCTCAATTTCATGTCAGCGACTGGACTTGTATTGGGCTAATGAGTAAAGAGCAATACGATGTAATGAAGCAACTTCAGTTGGTACCCTTAGTGGAAGGTGAAATAGATAGTCAGGAAATGTTCTGGTAAAAAGTAGTTTGAGCCTACTTTTCAGTGTACACTCTCTCCACATTCAATGAAAATAGGGCATGGATACAGGAAAATAAATTTATATTTCTTATTTTTGCCCCCCCTTTTTGCAAAGCATAGCGGATTCGACTGAACAAGTTTCTCTGAAATATAAGTTACTGAGTTAACTTACTGCAAATAAGGGTAAGATTTGATTAGGTATAGTTTGAAATACATGTACCACTATAAATATGGAGTTCATATTTATAGTGGTATCATCGTCTTTATACTACTCCACAGATCTACATGTTTTCTCTGAGATTGCTAAAACCTCCTACTATGACAAATATATCCTGTGGAATTGATTTTGGAACATCCAATTCAAGTATCGCTGTTGCTAATAATGGAAATATCAGTTTGGTTCCTATAGAAGGAACGTCTGTAACCATTCCCAGTGCAATCTTTTATCCTTATAAAGAGAATATACCTCATTATGGCAAAGCGGCCATTAGCATGTTCTTTGAACGGAAAGAAGGACGCTTTATGCGTAGTTTGAAACGTGTGCTGGGTACATCTGTGATGAAACAAGGAACAATCATCAATGGTCGTCCGATGAAGTTTGAAAAGATCATAGCAGAGTTCCTGATTAATCTGAAGGCCAAAGCAGAAAGTATGGCAGGTCAGGGAATAGAGCATGTAGTTATGGGACGCCCTGTACACTTTGTTGACAATGATCCAGAGGCTGATAAACGAGCAGAGGCCGAATTACGTGAGGTGGCTCGTAGTGTAGGGTTTGCACATATAGATTTTCAGTTTGAACCTATTGCGGCTGCATTTGCACATGAAGTCAAGCTATCAGGTGAAAAGCTGGCTATTGTAGTAGATCTGGGTGGAGGTACTTCAGATTTTACAGTAATTCGTTTGTCTAACCAGTATGTACATAAAACAGACCGAACTTCAGATATACTGGCAAATACTGGTGTTCGGATTGGCGGAAACGATTTTGATAAGGATTTGAGTTTGGCTGCTGTAATGCCAGAGCTGGGCTATAAAACTACCTATGGCGATAAAAGGCTGGAAGTGCCTTTAAAACCCTATTTTGATCTTTCGGAATGGAGTAAAATTAACTTTCTATATACGACCAAGATGGTAGTGCAAACACGTCAAATGTTGTTTCAGTCACATGACAAGACACGGTTTGGCAGATTGTTGCGTGTGTTAGAGCAGGAGAGTGGACATGCATTATTGGCAAGTGTTGAAGATACAAAGATTGCCTTAACCGAGCAGGCAGAATATAATGCCTCTTTTGACTTTATTGAGAACAGCTTTTCTATTCAGATCAAACGGAAATTATTCGAAGATGCTATACGGGAAGAGGTAGAGAAGATTTCTGATTCTGCCAGACAATGCGTCCAGGAAGCAGGAGTGAAGCGGGAAGATATTGATCTGGTTATACTTACTGGTGGAACTACAGAAGTGCCATTAGTGCAACAGGAATTTAAGCTATTGTTCCCAAATGCTGCCATAGCTGATGAAAACAAATTATCCAGTGTAGGGCTTGGATTGGCTTATGATAGCCAAAATAAGTTTGGTAGATAAGCAGGCTTGATGAGTAAAGCTAAAAACTGTCTATCCGGAAGAGAGATTTCGGATAGACAGTTTATGTATAAAGCAATTGCTTTCTTTAAAAGGGCAGAACCAATCGTTGAACAGGGCGGTCTGCTACCAGATGTTCCTCAACAATTTCTTTTACGTCTGTCAGCTGTACATTGCCATAATAGATGCCTTCCGGATATACAACCAGACTTGGGCCAAATGCACAGGCATCCAGGCAGCCTGCACGCTGTGCTCTGATTTCGATCTGAAGACCTCTTTCTTTCAATTCTTTTTTAAATTCTTCTACCAAAGCCATCCCGTTTGCTTCTCCACACGACTTCTTAGGTGCTTCTTTCTGATTTGTGCAGATAAATACGTGCTTCTTAAATTTCATGATAAATTGTTGGTATAGATAAGTAATAAATTGGTTGATTATTCTTTCCCACGTAAACGAAACTCTTTCATTCGTTGCCGATCCTGATGAAGTTTGTTAATCGCTAACTCACGATTAGAATACAGCACCTGAAAAGTCTCATAGTCGTTTTGCAAAGTGGTATCTTTGCTCATATACTGAAACAACTGTCCTACAATCTCAGTAAACTCATCTTTCAGATAATAGTATACCCATTGATCCATTTTCTTGAAACTCAATAGTCCGGAATTTTTCAGGTATAACACATGACGGGATGTTTTAGCCTGTGTAAAGTCCAGAATTTGTTCCAGATCAGATATGCACATTTCTTTGTTTTTATAAAGAAGAAATAAAATGCGTACCCGGGATTCGTCACTGAAAGTTTTGAATAGTTGACTTCCGAAAGTAAGATTGAAGTTTTTGAGTTTCATTTTCTGAGTGATTTATGAATAGAATAATGGCAGAATAGTAGTACAAGAAAACTTGCATCCATCAAGCCATCATTCATTTATCTTTCGATAACCTTTGCCGGGTTACCAAATACGGTTGCTCCTGCTTTAACATTCTCAATAACTACAGATCCCGCGCCAATTCGGGCATTTTTGCCTATGGTAATTCCTGAAACAATAGTAACGCCACTTCCTATAAATGCACCACTTTCAATAGTTACACCACTGCCAATAATACTACCTGTGCCTATCTGTACCAGATCACCAAGTGTAGCTTCATAGTCAACTACGGTATTAGCATGTAAAATGCAATGGCTGCCTACGCTGGCAGCTGAATTGATGATTACACCTGCACTGATTAAATTTCCATGACTGATTGATGCAGAAGGGGCAATATAGGCTTGTTTGTGAATAGCATTAACAGGCATTGTTTTACGTCTCTCCAGTAGTACTTCCACCAGATGCTTTCGTAATTTATTGTCGTCTGTCGCTATAAATGCTTCACATTTTTTGCCAATCAGCTTCAGAAAGCCATCATCATCTGTATCTCCAAGTACAGAGATATCCATAATTTCTGTATTGTGTAACTGTTTGTCATCGTCCAGAAATCCATATACTACCACTTCATTACTCTGAAAAATATCCAATGCTACACGTCCCAGACCTTTTGCACCAAAAATAATAACCGGGTTTTCCATAAATTAACTAATAAAAGTAAAGATTCTGAAATCCATTTTCAATGTTTGTATTGATAAATGGTGGCATCCGTGTCTTTGTATACAATCTGATATGAAGACATTGATAAAGATGCCGGAAATAGATGATCCTTGTGAACCACGACAAAATTATATTTTTTTTTCGTGGAAAACCGATCTGCGCCAATATCTAACTGAATTGTTCGGTGATTCGTTTCATATTGAAACAAAATACACAATCCATATTCATAATATTGTACAAATACTCCATCTGCCTGATGATCGTATAGCCAGTGACTGACATTGTCCAGGCTGTTATATATTCCTTTGCCTTCTGGCGTCGTTAATTGCTGAAAGGTGTCAATGCATGATAAGGCATATACTATAAGCCCACCTATTATAAAAACACGATAATACTGGAAATAAGAAAATACATGCTGTCCTAAGATTGCTATGGCAGGCCATTGCAGAGGCAGGATATAGATCATAATACGACCATAAGGTAATACTCTTTGTAAAACCATAATGGGAATGATGATCCATAGTGTAAGAAGATACAGTTGCAGCCAGTGTTTCTGGAAACCAGTAATCTGGCGAGTTAAGATCAGAAGTATACTGCCTGTACTGATAATCAGCGTAAACCAGGTAGAATAAGGAATACTATTCCACATAAAGTCTGCTAAGTCAGTAAGGGTAGTACGTAAACCCTCCAAAAATGTAGGCCATTCCAACTGGGTTGTCCAGGTATTTGCTGTAACCGCACCCCAACCATTGAGCAATGTTACAGGGAGGTACACTAAAGCTACTAATATACCAACACAGATTTCCATCCAAAGAAGACGAATAAGTTGATGCATATTTTTTTGTGTCAGAAAGAAAAGCATCAGATATAAACTCAGGCCGGCGAATGGATAGAGAAAAATCGGGATAGTATAAAATCCTAGAAAACAGCTGATAACAAATAGAAACGAAGTAATACTACTTATCTTTTTTGCAGACAGAATTGAAAGTAGACAACCTGTCGCCAGTATTATCCAGCAAAGCAGCAGGCTATATCCACGCCCCTGAATGCTATATCCAAAAACTTGTGGTGAGAAAGCCAGTAAGCTTACTGAACCGATAGCAATGAATGCTGAAAAATAATGACGTATAAGAACCCAAATCCCAAAAAGTGCTAATGCACCAGATAGTAATGCTGGAAGGCGTAATACCCACAACGGACTTTGGAGAAAAAAATTGAATATTGTGCAAAGTAAAGAGAACAGAATATGATTGTTGGGACCTGGATAGTATATAGCCGAAACAATCCATCCTTTACTTACAAAGTACAGATAGGTAAACCGTTCGTCTACATGTAGTGGGAGTTTAGTGAGAAAGTATATTCTACAGATACAAATTAGTAGAGCTAAGCTCAGTAAACATACTCGTTCTATACTAGTTGTCTTATAATATGTCTTTTGTATTAATCTATAGAGATATAGTGCCCATTCAGTTGTTAGTTGTATAGCTGGTGGTATTTTTTTCCAGATTAAGTAAGTACATAGAGCTAAAACAAGTGTTGCCATCACAGAGAGATAGCGTACCAGCACAAATCTGGATGGAGTCAGGATAGAATGCTGAAATTTGTCCAGCTTATCCGTAGGTATATAAGTTTGAGTAATCCATTGGATAATGTCAGAATAAGAATAACTAACTAACAGGCAACTTACTACCAAGAGTAGTACAATAATTAGTATGAATCCTGATCGTATGAGCAGACTACCTATAATCTGCATGATCCGGATTTTGCCTGAAGTTGTTTTCATAACTAGCGAAGATGAACATTTTTTTTCAACTTTGGCGCATCACTTATCATGCATTATGAAAACAGGGAAGATTGTCATACCCGCTGTGTTGCTACTAGTATGGATACCTTTTGTTTTTCAAACAGATCTTTATCCTTTGTTCCGGTTTGGAATGTTTGCAGAACCTGTACGTCGTGAGATACAAACAGAGTCTTTTGCCCTGCGAATAATCAGTAATGCAGATAAAACATATATACTATCTCCTGAAGAAACGAGGTTGGGTAGTCTGGCATACCTGATGCGTAATTATTACTATCGTCATGAAGCAGATACACTATTGAGACGTATTTATTGCATTACCCCGCATGCGGATACAATTGTTGAGTGGCAGTTGCTGCGTATGGTAAGTGAGGTGGCTCACCACGAGGTAGATACCACTGTTGTGGCTTCTTTTAAACCCAGTTTACATGAATAAAAAGTTAGTAATAGGATGGAGTAGCATCTGGGTGGTCACAACTTTGGTCTATATACTATGGATACGCAATCTGGTAGTGCAAAGCTTTTATGGTAGGGCGCCTGATTGGTTCAATCTACTGATAAATAGTCTGTATCCCCGGTTTCCAATAGAAAAACATCGTTTTGAGCTTTCTTTTTTTCTTGGACATGCCGATCAGATCATTATCCGTTTGGGATTGATTACTTGCTTCCTGGTATTTACTTGGTTTGCTAGAAACTATTGGAAATCTGGTATAACCTGGTTAGATGAACTGTGGCAGGTACGAATTTCGCAGAAGAATATTCAGCTATACACATGGATTGTATATACCTGTGTCATCTATTTTACCTATGACTGGTATATCGTTCTAACTCATCTTTATGAGGCGCAGGTACTATATAAGCCTTTATTGCTACTGAGATTATTGCACCTCTCATTCCCTTCTCCTGTATGGATAGGTATCTGGTATGGAGTATTATTAATTAGCTGTCTTGGAATGTTGTTTCGTTTTCAGAGTAGTATATGCGCAATTGTAGTAGCAATAGTATTTACCTTATTGCAGGGGTGGCTTTACAGCTTTGAGAAACTGGATCATGCATTTGCACCTCTGACGTATGTGTTGTGGCTTATGCCACTTTTGATTATACAAGCCAAACATTCCTATACACAATGGGCTTTGCCATTGATCCGGATGGTAATAGGGGTAGTATATCTTCAGGCTGGTTTGGAAAAACTTTTGGTAGGTGGGATTGAATGGCTGGCCCCCGAAACGTTTCAAAACTACTTGTATTTACATCCAACACTCACTGGAATGTGGATTGCCAGGTATGATTGGCTCTGTATAGTTTTACCGGCAATGGCTTTGCTCTTTCAGTTAAGTTTTATTCTTATCGTTTTCTTTCCTACTGCCCGTTGGGTAGTCTTACCAGTAGGTGTTTTGTTTCATAGTGGCACATATATACTGATGGGAGTAGGAGGAGTTGTCAATGCCTGGGTATGGCTGTATGGTTTATTTTTATTTGATGGACTAACTACAAAGAGCTCAGATGTAACAGTCAAAAAGTTAACAGATAAAAAAAACTAACTTGATTTCCAGTACTTTTTCAACATGCCATAGATTACTACATCTACAAATTCCTGACGATGCCGATAATAGTTTCGTAATAAACCTTCTTCTTCAAAGCCAAGTCGTTCGGCTACTGAGCGACTACGCCGATTCTTTTCAGCGACAAGGATTTCAACCCGGTTAAGTTTCAGTTCATCAAACGCATAATTGATCATTTGCCGACAAGCTCGAGTAATAATTCCTTTTTCCTGATAGTTACGGGCAAGCCAATAGCCTATCTCAGCTTTTTGATGGAATGTTTGTATATTATTCAAACCAATGCATCCCACAATCCTGTTTTCGCACCAGATTGCAGCTACGACACACTCTCCTTGTTTATATTGCGCAATCGTGTCTTCAATAAATGCGAGAGAATCATCTACATTCAACGTTCCGTCGACCCATGGGAGCCATTGTCTCAGATAGGCGCGGTTCGTATGGATAGTATAAAAGAGCTGACTGGCATCATCTGCCTGTAACAGGCGTAGTTGAAACGGGATAGTTCGGGCTCGGCTAAATAGCATATGCTCAGTTTATGCATTGACAACGAATATACAAAAAAAGGAAATGCAATAACGAAAAAATAATAAAACAGGATAATTTTAATGTTTTATAACAACGTGCTGTGTTTTTTTTGTAAAAAATAGTACCTTGGTACAAGTCTTCTCTTCATCTGCTTGTTTTCTAAAAAAGAATCTGTTTGTACGGTCAAAACTAGCAATAGACAGGGTATTTGCATACTATCTGTTGGTTTACATATGGATTATAGAAAATCCGGAAAATAGATAAGCAGAGATCTAGTGTACCTTTAGTAAGAATATTCTTTAGAAATAGTATCTGCCTGACCACATTCATAATGATTATTGCATGACTATAGTTTTACGATTTGGTTTATCATTTTTTGTTTCTGTATTACTCCTTTGTGAGCTTTCTGCCCAGCAGACCCGCACGATAACTGGTAAGGTAACACAGTCTGAAGACAATGAGGTAATGCCTGGAGTTTCTGTATCTGTAAAAGGAACTACCAATGGAACTCTTACAGATGTCAGTGGCAATTACTCGATTTCAAACGTACCCGAAAAGGCGCTGCTTGTTTTCAGCTTTATTGGTCGACAAACAATGGAGGTTCCTATTGGTAACCGAGCTACCATAAATGTACAGATGGAGCCCAATGTGACAGAGCTGACTCAGGTAGTAGTAACAGGGTATAAGACAGAACAAAGGCGGGATATTCGTGGCTCTATTGCAACTATAACGAGTGATAGGTTTAAGGATATTCCAGTAATGGGAATGGATCAGGCTTTACAAGGACAGGTAGCTGGTGTACAAGTTACTCAATCTTCAGGAACACCAGGCGGAGGAATCTCAGTTAGGGTTAGAGGAAGTACTTCTATTTCAGCTTCCAATAGACCTTTGTTTATTGTAGATGGTATTCCTGTTGAAGATGGTGCATTGGGATTGAGAGACTTTGGTGGACAGAACGACAATGCATTTTCCACCATTAATACCAACGATATTGAATCCATCGAGATTTTGAAAGATGCTTCTGCTAAAGCGATTTATGGATCTCGGGCTGCAAATGGTGTAGTATTAGTGACAACAAAAAGAGGAAAATCCAATAGTCGGACTACGATTGAAGGAGATGTGCAAAGAGGGTTTATTGAGGTCGTGAGAAAGCCTGAATTACTGAATTCAAAAGAACTTCTCGAATTACAGCGTGAGGCTGTTATAAACGGAGGTGGCGATCCGGATCAGCTGGGGTTAATTACAGGGGTGACAGATGCTACCAATACAGATTGGGTCGACGCTGTATTACGTAGAGCTATCTATCAGCAGTATCAACTTAGTGCCAGAGGCGGTAATGAACGTACTCGTTTCTATACAAGTATTAATTATCGGGATGAAGAAGGGGTACAGTTAAACAATAGATTCATCCGTTTCTCTGGTACATTAAATTTAGATCATAAAGCTACTGATAAATTATCCTTTGGAAACAATCTGATGATCTCTCGTACACGTAATGATCGGGTAAAGGGAGATAATTTTTTGGATGGCGTTTATTCTGGAGCTATTAAAAGTTTACCCTACTATAGCCCATATAATGAACAAGGGCAATTGCTGGGTCCGAACAGCCCCGGATATCCCGGATTTCCTAACTTTAACCCTGTGGGACAAGCACTATTGCCACGTTTTCAGACATTTACCACCAAAATTGTAGCTGGTTTGACCGCAGAATATGCATTCCTGCCAAATTTACGGTTTCGTACCAAGGTAAGTACAGATTATAATGGAGTAACAGATGATCAGTTTGAGCCTTCCACAACGGCTATTGGAGGTTACCTTCCTTCAGTTGGAGGCAAGGGGTATGGTATATATGGGAGTGGGACATATATAACATTAAATAATAGCAACTTGTTGACCTATACCTTTACAAAAGGTGAAAATGATAAACATAGTTTTGACTTTTTGTTGGGAAATGAACTGTTACAACGTACAGAGAGAACTACCTCTGTACAAGGGCGATTATATCCTCGGGATGAATTTACCTACATTTCCGGAGCGGGGGCGATTGTTGATGATGGAGGTTCATTTTTAGTTTCCAACGGACTCGTATCCTTTTTTGGAGAAGCAAAGTATAAGTTTAAAGACAAATATTTATTTGGGGCAACTGCCCGTTATGATGGTTCCTCAAGGTTTGGGCGAGGTAAACGATATGGAGTATTCCCATCTGTTTCAGCAGCCTGGCGTATCTCTTCTGAGGATTTTATGAAGGCATATACATTCTTTGATGACTTGCGGTTAAAAGCTAGTTATGGGTTTACAGGAAATGAACGAATTGGAGATTTTCAGTTCTTAACGCAATTTGGTGGATCTAACTATAATGGTGCAACTGGGTTATCTCCTTCTGCATTGGGAAATAATAATTTACAATGGGAAAAGACTCGCGAAATAAATGTAGGAATAGAAACTTCTTTATGGAGTGGACGTTTGGGAGTAACGTTGGATGTATACAGCAACTTAACTTCTAAGTTATTAAACACATTTCCATTGCCTACTACTACAGGATTTGGAGGATTTCAGGGAAACATTGGTTCGGTTTCCAATAAAGGGATTGAGTTATCTGTTAATGCTGTTATTGTTGATAGAGTTATTAAGTGGCGTACTAATTTTAATATTTCCCATAATAAAAACAGAGTAGAATCTCTTGCTGACTCCCTACCTCTTTACAGAGGTTATGAAGCTAGTGGGTCTTCCAATACGAATATAATTAAGGTAGGTGAACCACTGGGAACATTTTGGGGATTGCAGTTTTTAGGGGTTGATCCGGCAACGGGTGATGCTATTTATAGAGATAATACAGGTGATGGAACTATTTCTGCTGATGATGCTCAAGTAATAGGCAATGCCCAGCCGAAGCTAATTGGTGGTATAACTAATACCTTCTCCTGGAAAAATCTGGATTTAAGTGTATTCTTCCAGTTTTCGTATGGAAATGAGATTCTCAATTTTAGTAATACAACACTACTTAATTCCGGACAGGATATTCTCAACAACCAGTCCAAAGCTGCCTTACGCAGATGGCGTAAAGAAGGTGATATAACAGATATTCCCCGCTATCAATACAATCCGGACAGAAGTGAAGAGGATAATCCTAATACGTATATGAGTAGTCGTTTTGTAGAAGATGGTTCATATCTCCGGTTGAAAAATATATCATTGGGATACAATGTGCCTAAGGAATGGCTTTCCCGATTCAAAGTGCAATCAATTCGTGTTCTATTATCTGCAACCAATCTGATTACTCTTACCCGTTATACAGGAGCTGATCCTGAAGTAAGTACATTAGACGGTTCTACTGCGGCTCAGGGAATAGATCTCTTTACTTTTCCTCAGGTAAAAACTATTATGGCAGGTATAACGGTTGGCTTTTAATTTCTAATAGTAAAAGAATTCAGTAAATGAAACTCTCTATACAAAAGATATTTCTAGTATGCTTTACAGGCTGGTTTTTGACCGGATGTCAGGACTTATTGAATCCCAAGCCTAATAATATTCTTTCTGCAGATATTGTACTAACATCGCCAGATGATGTGCCTCAGGTGCGGATTGGGTTGTATAATGCTTTACGTGGTACAGCAGCCTTATCTGTTGTAGCAGGTGATCTGACAGCTGATCTGGCTATTCATAATGGTACATTTACTGTATACAATGAGTTAAGTAACAAAAAAATACTTTCCACTAATAGTGCAGCTGCAACATTTTGGGCAGGAGTATATAATGTGGTATACATCGCTAATTTTATAGAAGAACGCTTACCAGGTCTAGCTGGTGTATCTACTACAGATAAGAATCACTTGCTGGCAGAGGCTCGTCTTTTAAGAGGATATGCCTATTTTATTGGCGCAAATACTTTTGGAGGTATTCCACTGGTAACTACTACAGATGTGGATGCAAATAGTAATATTGGCCGTTCTTCTAAAGAAGAAATACTTGCGTTTGCTCTGGAAGATATTACTCAAGCCATAGAAAATCTACCAGACACTGCCACTACAGGAGTAGGGTATGCTACAAAACATGTTGCCAGAGCGATGCTTGCCAGATATTATTTATATCAGAGTGATTGGGTGCAGGCAGAACAGTTTGCTACACAGGTTATTAATTCAGGACAATATTTACTTGAACCTAATTTCAATACAATAGTTACCCAGGATTTTACCCGTGAGTCTATTCTGGAAGTGGGATATACCATAACAGATGATCCAGGTACTTCTACTTATGGTTTGAATAACATTTTTGTTGGAAGGAGAGAGGTGATTCCTGCCAATTCATTTCTTCTGAAGATTTTTAGTAATGAATCTGGAGAGCGTAATCTGACTGTAAGTTTCGATGTACGGAATCAACGAGGTAATGATAATGGATTTTCTGTTGCTAAATATGGTACTTCCGATGAGGATAACAACAACATTGTATTATTCAGATTGGCCGAAATGTATTTGATTCGGGCAGAAGCCAGAGCACGTCAGGGAAAGTTAACAGGGGCAAATGGGGCTATAACAGATATTAATGTACTTAGAACTCGTGCAAAAGCAAATACCATTGTTTCAGGCAATCAGTCGGATATACTGACTGCAATAGAGAATGAACGGTTGTATGAACTGGCATTTGAAGGACATCGGTGGTATGATCTGGTTCGTACTGGTAGAGCAAATGCTGTGATGACAACATTCTCTTCAAACTGGAAAGATACCTATAATGTCTGGCCTATTCCTCAAATAGAGATACAACGTAACCCCGCACTGAGAGGAAGCCAGAATCCAGGATATTGATAGATAACAAGCACAGATCCGAAATTATATTTTTTAGTACAATGCAAATGAAGAAATTACTACTTACAAAGGTTATACAGATCGTTTTTATTGCAGGCTTGATAGGCTCTGTCTTTTCCTGTGAGGCTGATAAAATTACTTTTCAAGGGCCTTATCATATACGTTTCACAGATACTGTAGCTACAATCAAGGAAAGTTATCCACAAGTTATCAAAGTTCAGATACACAATGTAGGTCCTCAGTTAGATGAGGCTGTCACAGTAAAATACCTAATAGGTGGCACAGCTCGTGAGGGTATAGATTATACAATACTGGGAACAAAAGGCACTGTAGTGATACCTGCAAACCAAAGCTTTGGCGAGATTCAATTACGTTTGATTAATAATGCAAATGATCGGCTGGAATCACAGACTGTTATATTTACACTGACAGATGTAAGCCCAACCTCATTAATTGTAGGTTTTGGCAAAAACAACAATATAGGTAGGCGTATGACCTATACCATCGAAGATGATTGCATTTTAGGTGGTTATTATATTGGTACCCGTAAGATAGGATCATCCACGATTACTGTGCCAAATGTTCAGGTTACCAGTGCAGATTGTAACGAGTTCCTTTTATCCAACTGGAATATTGGATTGGCAAACCGGACAGACTTCGATATTTTTTCATTTGATGCAGATCATCCTACATTACGCCTTATTGACAAAAAAGACAATTCAATAGAGATACCTGCACAGAACAATAGCTATTTCAATAGTAGTATAGAGTTGAGTGGAACAGGTTCGTGGAATCCTCAGAATGGAAATCTGCTATTAAACATTCAACTAAAGGTCCCTCTTACCAATCCGGACAGAGATACGGTTGTTGCTTTACCAACTTTGACTTTCATTCCACAAAAAAATTAACGCTGAATATATATGTATATATCTATACAAAAGAGGGCTTGGAGAATAGGGAAAGCCTGCTTGGTTTGGGGAGGCCTTCTTATAGGTGGCTCTGCCTGCTCAGAAAAGATTGAACCGGAACCATATACTTATTCTCAGTTATTGACTGGTAAAACCAGTAAAGGATGGTTACTTACTTCCATACAGATTGTAGATGAGGGAATTGTACAGACAGGTAGCGCTTATCAGTTTTTTCATCCCTGTATTGCAGATGATTTATATGTGTTTTACGCAAATGGAGATAGGACTTTTGAAGCACAGGAAGGAGCTTCAAAATGTAGTTCAGGTGATCCCGATGTGTATGTAACAGGGAATTGGTCTGTGATTAATGCAACAGCAACCCTACAGTTTCCATTACCAATATTTACAGGTACTACTGCAGTTCCTTTTACAATTAAAGAACTTACTGCTACTTCTTTGACAGTTGAATATTATTTCTTTGATATAGATGCCAGTTATCGGTTCATTTTTACAGCACAGACAAGTGGCTAAATAAGACAGGTACAATTGACAGAATACTTACGGATAAAGACAGTGCATTATGATACAACCAGTACTAAAAATATTCTTTCTCAGTGTTTTCGTTGTCTCGCTAATCTATCCTGTTATGGGGCAACATACGATTGACCGTTGTGCCACGATGGAGATGGACTCTCTGTTACGAAAGAAATACCCTAAGCTTGGAAGCCTTATCGATTTTGAGATGGAGTTGCAGGGAAAAATCAAAGAGATAGAGTTACGGCAAAAATCAGGACGAACTACCGCTACTGTGCTTACTATTCCTGTTATAGTTCATATTATCCATAATGGAGAAGCTGTGGGACAAGGACGTAATATCAGTGCTGCTCAGGTACAGGCGCAGTTAGCTGTTCTGAATGAAGACTTTCGTCGGAAAGAAGGTTCACGTGGATTTAATACGGACTCTCGTGGTGCAGATATCGAAATAGAGTTTTGTCTGGCCGCGTTCAATCCTCAGGGAGTAGCAATGGCAGAGAAAGGTATTGACCGTCGACAAGGTTCCCGGGCTGCATTTACCAAAGAACAGATGGATGGCGAAGTAAAACCATTAACCGTTTGGGATCCTAATCGTTATTATAATATCTGGGTTGCTGATTTTACAGGCAGCGCACAAAATTTGCTGGGATATGCCCAGTTTCCCAGCAAATCAGGATTAGGTGGTATGCCTGAAGATGGTGGTCCTGCAAGTACAGATGGGGTAGTAATTAAGTATACAGCCTTTGGGTCTAAAGACAAAGGTAGTTTTCCTGTTCTGCAAGCTCCCTATGATCTGGGTCGTACGCTTACACATGAAACAGGTCACTGGTTAGGTTTACGCCATATATGGGGGGATGGCAATTGTGCTACAGATTATGTAGATGATACACCTACTCAACAGTCAGAAAGTCGCGGGTGCCAAAAAGGACGAGTTTCTTGTGGTACTACCAATATGGTAGAAAACTATATGGATTATTCGGACGATGCCTGTTCGAATATCTTTACAAGAGGACAAAAAACAAGAATGCTGGCTGTGATGGAGATCAGTCCACGCAGACGCGAACTGATTTCATCTAATGTATGTGGTAATGCCATTGTAGAAGCTCCTATTCCTAACTTCCGGGTAGATAAACAACAAGTATTACGTGGTGGTAAGGTAACCTTTACAGATCTATCTGCTAACCTGCCAACTCAATGGCAATGGACATTTGAAGGTGGCAATCCATCTACCTCAACCTCTCAAAACCCAGTTGTAACATATGATACTCCAGGTAAGTTTAATGTGACACTGGTGGCTACAAACTCTATAGGATCTTCTGCTCCATTAGTTCGCACAGATTATATTGAAGTATTAGAAGCAGGTTTGTGCAATTCCATTACAAACTTTAAAGGCACCGCTACTGTCCTGAAAGAAACCTCTCCTGCAACAGGTTACATAACAGGGCATAACTCCCGGAAGGATCAGGCGAAAGCTGAATATTTTGGCAATAATCTTGGCTATGAGAATGTAAGTGGTACCTCTATCCGTTTTGGCTATGCCTATGCTGCTGAAGGATCTGCCACCGAATCAACAGTGACTGTTGTGGTATGGAATGCACGTGGTTTGCAAAGTAGTCCAGGGCAAATTCTTGAACAGAAAGACATACCACTGAGAACTATTTTGCAGGATGTGGCTCAAAATAGAGAAACAAAGATTACGTTTGACCGAAACGTACCTGTTGGTGGTTATCCTTTTTTTGTAGGTATAGTATTGAACTATGATAAGAAAGATTCTGTAGCGGTTGTTTCCAATCAAAATGGTCAGTCCTCTCAGATCACTGCCTGGGAACGTAATTCTCAGGGTGTCTGGCAAACCTATTCTATCTCAAGAGGTATTAATGTGGCACATGCTATAAGTGCTGAGGTAGGAATGAACTCCTCAGTACAAGTAGGTGCTTCAACCCTATTTATAGATGCAGGACAGCCAGTTACGCTCAATGCCAGAGGCGCAGGTTTATTTTCATGGACACCTGCTGCTACATTGAGTTCTTCACTGGGTGCACAGGTGGTAGCTTATCCTACACAGACAACTACTTATACTGTAACGGGAACAGGTGTAGATTTATGTAATACAGAAGCTTCTATTACTGTTTTTGTACGAAATCCTACCGCAGTAGAACCCAATCCTATCGAACGAAATCTGATTGTCAGCCCTA
This sequence comes from Xanthocytophaga agilis, assembly GCF_030068605.1. Taxonomy (NCBI): domain Bacteria; kingdom Pseudomonadati; phylum Bacteroidota; class Cytophagia; order Cytophagales; family Rhodocytophagaceae; genus Xanthocytophaga; species Xanthocytophaga agilis. The sequence continues at coordinate 46,971 of NZ_JASJOU010000008.1, read as the reverse complement.
ATCCTACTGAAGATCAATTGCAGTTTGCATTATCCAATTCGATAAGAGGTAACGTTGAAATTTCACTGTATAATTTTATTGGACAAAAGGTAGCAGGTGTAAAGGAGCAAAAGACAAATGTAGAATATGTGAAAACTATCGACTTGGGATCAGTAGCTTCTGGAATATATATTGTAGAATTTCAGTTGAATGGCTGGAAGGTAATGCGAAAAATTATAAAAATTTAATAGTGTGGAAGTGACCTTGAGGTATAGAATTGCATTTTTAGTATAAATAGAGCAGAGAAATATTGTTTATTATAGACAGATTTTTCATTTTGTACAAGATAATTTAATCCGAACCTAACCATGAGACAATTTCGACAACTTTTTCTTTTGGCCATTCTTGCTTTGACTGTCTTTGCCTGTAGCAAAGACGATGATCCTTCTCCTAGTACCAAGGCAGATTTACTGGCATCTAAAAAGTGGAAAATACAGAGCCTGACAATTAATAACCCTTTGGTATTAGATACTGTTAATGGACAACCTGTAGCTCCTACTGACTGGTATAACAATGTACTTGGTGATTGTGAAAAAGATGATATCATCAGCTTTAGAAACGATGGAAACAAAATATATACTGCAGAAGATGTTGGTACTGCATGTCCAGGTAGTACTTCCGCAATCTGGCAAGTAGGATCCTGGGTGCTAAGTTCTGATGAAACGGAGATTTATTTGTCGAATGGTTTTATTGCAAGTTATTATATAGCCTATTTCTATGGAGTATCTATCTCTGAAAGCTGGAAAATAACACAATTGGATAATAGTAAGCTGGAAGTCACTTTTCCCATTGGAGGCGGTAGATCATTTACTTATACTTTCATTGCTGTTGAATAAACGTTTTGGCTCTGATGAAAAAAAGCACGCATTAATGCGTGCTTTTTTTGTTGCTTTCGTTTTCACTATAAAGTAAATATTCTTTAAAATTGTATTAGTTTTATAAAAAATATTTTCAATTCCTTCTAATTTATCATCATGTCCGATTTTAATATTCAGGAGCAACCCAAGGTGTTTGATGTATGCATTGTTGGGTCTGGTGCTGGTGGGGGTATGGCAGCTTATATGCTAACCAAAGCAGGAGCAAATGTTTTGTTATTGGAGGCCGGCGGCTATTATGATCCTGCTGATGCTAAGTACATTACGCAGCTTAAATGGCCATGGGAATCTCCACGGAGAGGTGCCAGTACAACCCGTCCTTTCGGGGATTTTGATGCGGCATGGGGCGGATGGCAGATTGAGGGAGAACCTTATACTGCAGCTCCCGGAACAGAGTTTCACTGGTTCCGTTCCCGTATGTTAGGTGGACGCACCAATCACTGGGGACGTATTTCTCTTCGTTTTGGCCCGGACGATTTCAGACGAGGTACTTTGACAGGAATCGGAGACGACTGGCCAATTACCTATGATGATATCAAGCCCTATTATGATAGAGTAGATAAGCTGATTGGTGTTTTTGGAACAGTGGAGAACTTTCCAAATGAACCAGATGGTATTTTCCTTCCTCCACCTAAACCACGTCTACATGAGCTGATGCTGAAAAAAGCCGGAAAGGATATTGGAGTACCTGTAATTCCATCTCGTTTGTCTATCCTGACCCAGCCTATCAATGATGAAAGAGGCCAGTGTTTCTATTGCCATCAGTGTAATCGCGGGTGTCAGGCCTATGCAGACTTTTCTTCTTCGTCTGTGCTGGTAAAACCTGCTTTAAAAACAGGTAAACTGACACTGGTTAACAATGCCATGGTAAGAGAGGTATTGACAGACGACAAGACTGGTTTATGTACAGGCGTTTCGTATGTCAATACAGTTAACCTGCAGGAATATAAGGTAAAAGCAAAAGTAGTCATACTGGCAGCCAGTGCCTGTGAGTCTGCTCGTTTGTTACTGAACTCTAAATCCGCTCGATTCCCGAATGGACTAGCTAACGACAGTGGTATCATTGGTAAGTATCTGAACGATTCTACAGGGGCAGGACGCTCTGCATTTGTACCTGCATTGATGGATCGGAAAAGATACAATGAAGACGGAGTAGGTGGAATGCACGTGTATACGCCCTGGTGGCTGGATAACAAGAAACTGGATTTCCCAAGAGGGTATCATATTGAATATGGGGGAGGTATGGGAATGCCAACCTATGGCTTTATGTCTGGATTGGAAGGGGTGAATGGAAAGGTACCTGGAAAAGATGGTAAGATGAAGCCTGCCGGAGGATATGGTGCTTCACTGAAAGAAGACTATCGTCGCTTTTATGGGGCGTTTATCGGTATGGCCGGACGAGGCGAGCCTGTACCATTGGAAAGCAACTATTGTGAGATTGACCCTACTACAGTGGATAGATTTGGTATTCCTGTACTGCGATTCCACTATAAGTGGTCTGATTACGAAGTAAAGCAAGCAAAACATATGCAGGATACCTTTGAGGAGATTATTCATGCAATGGGTGGAATTCCATTAGGACAGAAGCCAGGTGCTGATCGTAACTATGGACTGGAAGCTCCTGGTAAAATTATCCATGAGATTGGAACGGTACGTATGGGAAATGATCCGAAACGATCTGCACTGAATAAATTTCAGCAGGCGCATGCTGTGAAAAATTTATTTGTGGTAGATGCAGCCCCATTTGTATCTCAAGGTGACAAAAACGTAACATGGACTATTCTCGCTTCTTCTATGCGTACATCAGAATACCTGACTGAAGAGGTGAAGAAGGGAAATATATAGGAAACTAGCTGACTAAAGTACCATTGTCTGGATATGATCAAAACCGATAGCATTAATTAAGATATGAAACGTAGAGAGTCACTTAAAGCTTTAACGCTGAGTTCACTTGCTGGTCTTACTGTTACAGCACCCGTAGACACCAAGCCACCGCAGACACCTGTAACTATTCCAGGTGGACGTACCAAAAAGGAAGCGATCCGGGACGCAAAGCTGATGTCTGAAAAGTATTTCACAGATACGGAATTACAAACTATTCGCATCTTGTGTGATATTATTATTCCTGCTGATGCACGCTCGGGAAGTGCGTCACAAGCTAAGGTGCCTGAGTTTATTGAATTTATGGCAAAAGATATTCCTTCGCTCCAGACTCCTCTGACAGGAGGATTACAATGGATTAATCAGCAGTCCAATAAACGGTTTGGAAAAGCATTTGCTCTGTGTACTGCTGCTCAACGCATTGAGATAGTAGATGATATAGCTTATCCGGAACAGGCTAAACCCGAAATGAGCCAGGGGGTTGCCTTCTTTAACCTAATGCGTAATCTGACTGCTGCGGGATTCTTTAGCAGCCAGATGGGAATTAAGGATATCGGATATATGGGAAATACACCCAATCAATGGGATGGAGTTCCTGAAGATGTACTTAAACAATATGGATTGAGCTATTAGATCCAAAAAGATAAATTCTTGTCTTAATACCCTGTAGAATAACATCTCTACAGGGTATTATTTTTTATAAGTGAATACATTCGTATATTTTAAAAATCCTATATCTGTAGTGCTTCTTCTACGATTTTTTCAAGCTGAAAGAAACACACAACTGTCTGGAATATACTGTAAATGTCTATAGAGTCCTATAAATCAGAGTTCTATCTTTAAATACATTGTATTGGATCTTTTATATACTAATGTATATTTGTCGCCAGGTATAAAAACTTTTTCCTTTGTAAGAAGTTAGTATTTGAAATGTGCTATTTCAATACTTTCGTTTACCACTTATTTCAATTCTAAATCGTAGGCAGCATGACTAAAAAACAACTATTAACTGTTCTGTTTTTATCAATAACCTTTGTGGGGTATGCACAAACAGATACACTTCGGACAGATACCACATACTGGCAAAAATCCTTTAATGGTGGAATCAATTTTAATCAGGCATCTTTTAGCTCTAACTGGGCTGGGGGTGGTGTAAACTCTATTTCTCTGGGAGGTTTGATTAATGGGCGTGCTTTGTATCAAAAAGAAAAATGGTCATGGGACAATGTAGCAGATCTGCAACTCGGTTTCGTGAAACAACAGAATATTGGAGTAAGAAAAGCTGCTGATCAGCTTTATCTGAATTCGGTGGCAGGGTATAAGATTGCCAATCATCTCGACCTGTTTATGTCTGGTACATTTAACTCTTTCTTTGCTGCCGGCTATAAATATGGAGAGCGTGATAGTAATAATGATGGTACAAAAGATAGTGACTTGTTTGTATCCAGATTTTTCTCACCTGCCTTCCTGACATTTGCTTGGGGGTTGGCCTATAAGCCTGTCGATTGGTTTTCTCTGCGTGTCTCACCATTTGCTCCCCGTTTTACGTTTGTAACAGATGATGCAGTCCGATATCGGGAGACGGTCGCTGGTTCGGGTGTCTTTGTACAAGATCCTACTGCTGTAGCTTATGGTGTTGCTGCGGGTAAGACTGTACGTACTGAATGGCTGGCGTTTCAACTTCAGTCAGAATTAAATAAGGACATTGCTCCTAATGTAAACCTGAAAGTTCGTTACCAGATGTTTTTGAACTATGAGACATTCGATCCGGATCACAGACTGGATATCTCTTTAACCGCAAAGATCAACCGATTCTTTAGCTCTACATTCGGCTTAACCAGTATCTATGATTCTGATATCAGTGGAGATATACAAGTACAACAAGTATTGGGTATTGGGTTTTTATACAACGTCACTACTTTTAAGGAAACAAAGAAATAGATAGACGATATACTAGCCATTTAGATAATAGCCTCATTACAGTATTGTAGAGGCTATTGTTATTTAATACTATACCCATAAATAGGAGAGTGAAGGTGTAATTTAGTATACTTATGGTTATTCCCTATGGTAGACAAATCGCTTATTGGTTCAAATGAAGAAGCACTATCCAAAACATTTATTCAGATCCGTTATTTACGATATAGAGGCATATACTAGCCGAAAGTGGCTAGTTAAAGAAATTGTTGAAAATCAGTATCCAACCACTTTCCACCATGCAGTTCTGGAATCACAGATAAGACCTAAAAGACAAAGGATAGTTGTTTCCAATGTATATGCTCCTATATTCGGAATAGTTGATGCTGATTTACTAGAGAATAACGGATTCTTTAAGGCCGGTTTTGTCCGGGAACCAGAAATTGAACAAGCCCTTACTCTATCTCTGACATCTCATCATACTGAATACAACATATTGACCCCTGAGGTTTTAAACTTGTCCTTTGCTAGTGAAGCAGAATTAGAGTATAAACTCAAACAGATTGGAGTTGAGCGGAAAGAGATTGAGTTAACATTAAGTACAATAAGATGTAACCAATTTGATTACCGGCTTTTTCATGGAGAGAATATTGGGTATGAGCTTTTTAATCATTGGGATGATTGAGAGATAACCTTATGCGTTTTCAGAAAGCTCTCTCATTAATGCAATGATTTTGTCATTGGAATCATAGTTTTTTTCGTGGCTACTTTGGCTATCTTCTTTGTACATGTACAGATGGATCTGCTGATCTTCAGAAAATATCTCCTTACGGATAATTTTAATCCGTACAATAGGAAGGAGTTGAAATAATTTTTCAACCATACGCATACGTTTTTCCTGCTCTATAAATGGAAGGTCTGAGGGAACCTGTATACCAAAGTTACCCATATATAACTCTATAACTTCTCCTACAGCGGGGACATTTTCCCAATTAGGCAATATAAAATCGAATGAATAGCCGGTTACTAGTCTTATTAAAGTGATAGTCATTTATCTATATACAAACAATCTGCATCTGTTTTGGAATGCAGTAATGGGGTAAGCGCTGTATTCTTTTGGCTGCAAAGCTTGTAAAGTTGTGTCTTTGAGAAATGCGAATAAATACCTGTTTTTGTAATTAAGTATTTACCGCAAGTAGGTATTTACCACATCTAAAAGAAATAAGATGTTGGCAAAAGTTACCTATTGATCTAACTGGACATAAAAAGAATAAAGCTGTCTATGTATTTATTCTTTTTCTTTCTTGGACTGGGATTTTTTAGTGTTGGTATATTGACACTTAATGAACTCAGTGAAGCTATAAAGTCGGGCTACCATGCAAAAGGTAAGATAATCGATATAAAAAAGAAATGGGGCGGACGACATATGGATGTTTTTGCTGTAATTGAATTTATTGATCAGAACCAACAGATTCAACAAGCCACGCTTCGAGCTGGTGGTTTTAGTGTTTATGTTAAAGGAGAGTCTGTTACGATTAGTTATTACAAAGGCAATATTTACGAAGTGGATAGTGCAGAGTACTTAGTCTGCTGGCTTTGGATTATTGTTGGAGGTTGTTGTTGGGGAGGTACTCTTATTTTTGTGGTGCTATCCTGGTTTATGTAGCCTTTTCTGGAACATTGTAAAAAATCCTGGTTTTTATAAAGCATACTATTAGTATACAAAAGATGTACTCTAATCAACAATATATTATATCCGCTTTAGGAATTTGTTTACCTGTAGTTCTGTGGTATATGTTTATGTCTATTGGTATTCAGTTTGAACAAGGAGAAATTTTGTTATTTTTCTATAGTCTTTTTCTTGTTGGGCCTATATTGTTAACTATAGGTTCCATTGCTTTTGTCCAAGCTATAAAGTATAAAAAGAGTAAATTGATAGGTATAAGCATTGTTCTGGCAGGTATTTTCTGGCTTAGTTATGTGATTTCTATTGTTGATGAATTATCATAAATGTGCTTTTTTCTATAAGCTTACTCTATCTTATTCTTTCCAGTATTCTATTTTTCGGGTGTAAAATCGTTCTGATTTTTTCTTCTTTTTTCCATTCTTATCTATTGTCACTATATATTCTTTCTTTTCCAGCCAATTATTTTGCTGATCATACTTGTATTCATATAACTTGTAACTATTTCTGGAAATACTTTCCCAAAGCAGATCCCCTTGTTGGTTAAACTTCTTATTCGGATTTTTAAATTTATAGTCCTCCAATGGATTTAAAACAAGTGTATCTTTTTCTACTTTCTTTCCATCTACAGATAAATGAGTTAAGATATATTGATTTTGATTATACAGATATCTTGCACTGTTAGGCCCTTTAGATAAGCTGTCTTTACTATCAAAAAAAGCTAAATCTATAGGATGTCCTCTTTCATTGACTTTAAGAATAGTTTTACTGATTTTCCTTCCCAGTGTATCAGGGCTATAGTGGGTAACTCCTATATGAAAGCCATGCTGATCGTAGTGATAGACATACAGAGACAGATTATGGCCTAAGAATGGGTCCCATCTCTCAGATGCGTGAAAAAGCTTCAAACCTGTTAAGCTATCAATGGTATATTTGTGGTTATAGAAGAACTTGGTCTTTTCCAGACTTTCTTCTGAAATCACCAGATTATTCTTATTCAAAAACTGAATATATTCTGTGACAGCAACAGGTTTACTCCCTCCAAAGTAGGCATGCTCGTGTACTTCTATCTTTTTTGCCTTGCTATATCGAATATCTGCCTTCTGATTCAGCGTAATAGAAAGAGGAATGTTTTGTGCTATGGTATTTACTTGTAGTATAAAGTAGAGTAGGATTATGAAGATGCTTTTATCCATTAGTTGATCTAAATGTATGTTGGAGCAATAAAACCATCATACTATTAATGTTATTTCCTGTTGAAAGGAAACAAAAATGAATAACTACTTCTCTCACTCACAAAGATTAATAACACAGTTCATATGGAAAATGTAGGGCACGAGACTGTATATTCTTATTTTAATGAACAGGTGCCTTATAAAAGCATTAATCAAAAGGTAGTAATTCCGGAGTCAGATACTTTTCTTTTGCCAGGTGTGAGTTAAAAATGTCAGTTGTATAATGAAATGCCATTAGCTCTCTGAAATTGTATTTCAGTCTTGGATTTTCCGTAATGAAGTCCCTAAAATTATCTGTCTTTGATTTAATCATGAAGTGATACACGGCTTTTATGGCAGCTATCGTCACTGTTTCGTTATACTTATCTGTTGCACCCAAATGGTCAACAAACTGTTGTAATTGACAACGGATATTGTCAATGGCTGCATCTGCACCATACTTATGAATATGTATCCAGGCAAGTCGCAAATGAGCTTCGTGAGTGAAGAGGTGTGGGTCAAGCAAGTAGGCGTGGAATTGTTCTTCAAATTCGTTGTCAGTTAATACAAAGTGCGGTTCCATTTGGTTTGTGGTTAAGGTTGCTATGAATATACAACTTTTAAAAAAGACAGATCAATACTATCAACATAATAAATTTAAAAAACTTTTCTTGTCCTGAAAGGACCTTCCTGCCTTTCTGGACTCACCTTTTTGTCCTCCTGAAAGGAACCCGTGACAAGACCGGCGGCCTTTCCGATTGGAGTGTATTTTTTCACTCAGAAACCAAACGCCACTCTATTTGTCACAAGATTCTTTCAGAAGGACAGAGAGGGGAGATCCTTTCAGGAGGACAGGAATGCTGAAGCAATTCTTTAAAAAACAAGAAACTTTTGTATTGAAAGCTTTGAGGTTCTTTCCATTTCTAGAGAATGATATTTTATAGTCTGCCTTTATATCTCTACCTTTATATCTCTACCACTAATCTAGTCCCACTTGATATATCTGTATCCCATACTTGTTCAATTTCTTTGAGAGGAATACTCATCGTGTCTACTTTTAATTTATTATCAGCTGCCAATTGAAACATTTCGGGAATGATTTCGGTGAGCAGAAGCTGCATTTCTTCTTTTGTCCAGCTACCCAAGCCTGAACCTGATAATTGCAAATTAACACTTCTGAGAATTTGTGAAGATAGTTGAATGGTATCACCTGTCATAGAGCCAACAGAAACAAAGCGGGTTCTGTGTGTAAATGCACCTGTACCTTTTAAAGTTTCCAAAATAAGCTCTGCTGTACGACCCCATAAATAGTCTACTACGATATCTATGGGTGTCTGCTGGTGAATCTTCTTGAGCTGTTTCACAAAGGTTTCATCAAGGGTAGTTAACAGATATTCATCAGCACCGAGTGCTTGCAGGGCTTGTAAGGCTGATTCGTTTCTGCCTGTTACAATAATTTTTCCAGCACCATATAATTTCGCAATCTGAATGGCTAGTTTGCCTGTAAATCCTGTAGCTCCATTGATTAAAATGGTTTCTCCGCCATTCATTCTGGCACTGAATCGTAATGCCATAGCCGAGCCTGCAACCGCATTTGGCAGGGCTGCCGCAGTAGCATTATCAATGCCGTCCGGCAACTTTATCATTCTGTTTTTTTCTACTACTGCTTTTTCTGCCAGCATTCCGGTGACACCCAATGCATACACTCTCGTTCCGTCTGCCAACAATCCTACTCCATCACCTCCGGGTATGATTGCCTGGCTTTTTTCGCTTTCTGTAGAATAGTGTTTGCCGCTTGCCTTTGCTTTGTCCAGATTCTTAATTGCTGCGGCTTTTACCGAAATAATAGCTTGTTCATCACTGGTTGTGATTGGTTCTGAAAAATTTTCTGTGTATTGTGGTATACCACTTTGGGAAAATATTACTGCTGCTTTCATTGTTGATTAGCTTTGAATTGTTATACTAAATGTAATTGTAGCATTCACAGACAAAGGAGAGAATAATCTCATGTTAAAGATTCTGAGAGATATTTTATCTCCTTTGTTCTGAAATACAATACAAAGCTAGATGTTCCACTACCCGCAGACGATAACATTTGTTATTAAATTCCGTCTTTTGCCAGTTTGCTTTTGATACGGCTCAGGTGAACCGTGCTAATGCCCAGATAAGAAGCGATATAATGTTGAGGAATACGCTGAACGATCTGAGGCCTTTCGTTAAGGAGGTTAAGATATCGTTGTTGAGGTGTGTCTTTGATCGAGGATACGAACTGTCGTATATAGTCATATGTCCGGTCAAATATGGCATCAATAAACAGATCCCGCAATACGGGTGTTTCTTTTATCTCCTCAATCAATCTGTCCATATCTTTTTTATATATCCACCAGATCGTACTTGGTTCGATAGTTTCCATGGTTACAAGGCTGGGAATGTTTTTTCTGAAACTCTCAATAGAGCCAACCATATTGTTTTCAAAGAAAAATTGTGTAGTGATATCCTTTCCTTTGTTGTTAAACCATACACGAATACAACCTGTTTCGATAAGAAACATCTTTTTGGATATTTCGCCTTCGTTTAGAAGGGTAGTTTTGGCAGGAACCTTCATGTGTCTGAAACAACCAACAAAGTCGTCCCATTTTTTCTCTTCAAGCGAAAACTTTTTTCGAACCTGTTCAAACATATATTTCTGAGTTATTGAAGTTGCTTACATAAGTGAGTGATGCCAAATTTAGGTTTTTCCTCTAGTATATGCAGTGTTTACAATGTCATACACTGAAAAGTGTGATTCAAATCACTCATTCTTAGTGATTTGAATCCTCCTCCAAGTGCTTTCGCACTCCTACCTTTGTCTTATTGAAAGTCGCTCAATTAATTCATTTCCAAACCATTAAAAGTTAAAATCATGAAAAAGAGAATTCTTATTATCGTTTCTAACGCCAATGCTATTGGCCCTCATAACAGAAGAACAGGTACCTTTTTACCTGAAGTAGCACACCCTTATGCTGAATTTGACAAAGCAGGATATCAGATAGATTTTGCCAGTTTAACAGGAGATACTCCTTATCTGGATGCACTGAATCTGGCAGATGATCCTGATAATCTAGCATTTTTAACCGGTAAAGGCTGGGCTTCCATGCAAAAAGCTGTTAAGCTTTCAGATGTAGATGTGAGTAAATACGATGCCGTATTTGTACCGGGAGGGCTAGCCCCAATGGTCGATATGCCGGAAAATGCACTACTGAAAAAAGTAATTGCAGAAACCTATGAACGGAATGCAGTTGTGGGAGCCGTTTGTCATGGTCCGGTATCGTTGCTGAATGTAAAACTGAGTGATGGTTCTTATTTAGTCAATGGCAAAAACATCGCATCATTCACAACTGAAGAAGAAGATAACTATGCCAGACCTGATGTGCCATTCGATCTGCAAACGGCTCTTACCAACCAAGGTGCTATCTTTCATGCTGCGTCTCCCTGGTCTGCCAACAGTATTGCGGATGGCCATATTGTAACAGGTCAGAACCCTGCTTCAGCCAAAGGGGTAGGGGAAAAAATAGTTGCCATTTTAGAGTCCTGATAAAACTAATATCATAAACCGAATCAGCTAATAAGAGTTGCATCCAGATTGTAGATATTCTGTAAAGACAAAGACGCTTCTTAGTAGTTGGACTACTGAGAAGCGTCTTTGTAATTTTTTGTACTGGCTACAAACTACTTTTGGTTGGCAAAGGCCGAAACCGCATCCAATGGAATATTGTCTCCCAGATCCTGTCCATAGTGAATGTGACGAATGATTGCTTTTTCATCCAGTAAAAAAGCAGCTGGTAAGGCAGCCTGATTAACTCCATCTTCTTTTTCCGTACTGGCTAACTTCAAAGCTTGTGACGCCTGGAGATCTTCCATGCGGCTGGGAATGGCAAATACTTTCTCTATCTTATCAGCAGTTATCTCTGCGCCGTATTGTGTATAGATTTTTCGTTTCGGATCGGAAATGATAGTTAGCTTCTGATCTGTCAGGAAGCTGCTTTTGAGAATGGCCTCCGCCTGTGATTCAAAGAATACTAATACTTCCAACCCTTTTTCCTGTAACTGAGGATAGATTTTATTGAGTCGGAAAAGCTGGTAGCTACAAAACGGACAGGCAGCGTTTCGCTGAAACGCCAGCAATAGCTTGCGTCCCTGAAAGTCTTTTAAACTAATTTGTTTTCCGTATACGTCTGTGGTAGAAAATTCTGGAGCAGTTTGCCCAAGGGATAGTTTCATATGTTTGTCTAATGGAGTGAATCACTAAGAATGCATCGTACCCACAAATGTATCTTCATCACTTTACTCTGTAAAAGAAAAGAAGGTAATTCCAGTACTCATGTACTATTTCAGATCAGACAAACGGAAGCACTTGAATTATTATAGTAAGGACGTTTTAGGAGTCCACAAAATGCTCCCAATGTAAGAGAGAGCTTTTTTCTTTGTTTGAATAGGCCCATGATGGTATCAAAATCCCATATATCTTTACTATCAGTTCCAGACTATCAACAAATATACTACGGGTACTTATAAGAAGTTGTCTTTCCTATTGTCCATTTTAACTTAAGTGAAAAACGGACTGAATAATACTGTCGAACTTTAGCCTATCAAAATACTTAAAATTTAAAGTTATGACATCTACCACATATTCAAGTTCAACAAAGGAAGCACAACCCATTGAAACAGCAAGAGCATTACGCAAACTCTATTTCATCCGCACAATATTTTCAGTAATCTGGGTGATACTTGTTAGCCTTTTCGCCAAAACATCAGTAGAAATAGCCAGTATTCTACTGATCATTTATCCGGCCTGGGACTTGATCGGGACTTTTATGGATATTCGTGCTAATCAAAGCAGCTCATCAAAAAAGATGTTATATATTAATGCTGGCATTAGTGCGGTAACTACAGTAGCGGTAGGTCTGGCATTACAAAAAGGTATTCCTGAAACCATACAGGTTTTTGGTGTTTGGGCAATTGTTACAGGATTAATCCAACTGGTTTTAGGTTTACGACGCAGAAAAGTAGTGGGTGGACAATGGCCCATGATTATCAGTGGCGGGCAATCTATGCTTGCGGGGGTCTCTTTTATCCTTCTGGCACATGATCCGAAAACGGGTATTGCTAATCTTGCCGGTTACTCTGCATTTGGTGCATTTTACTATCTCCTTTCAGCTATCCGTTTGTCAAGGTCAATTAATCAGATGCGTTAAATAAGCGAATTTTTAGGTTGATTCCAAGTTAGAATGACGCTGCTGGTGCTTCCGTTTAAGGTGAAACCAGCAGCTTTTATTAAGGTAAGCCTTAAACTATTGTGTTTCAACGTTTAATACGCTTCCTGATCCTGCTCAGCGAAGGGTTTGTAATGCCTAAAAAAGAAGAAATATGATAGGCTGGAATACGTTCAACAATATTGGGATGTTCTTTTAACAATCTAAGGTATCGTTCTTCATGCGAAAAAAACATAAATTCTTCTGTACGGGTTTGTGCATAGGAAAAGAACAATTCAGCTAATAGCCTGCCAAATTTTCCCCAGCTGGGATTGGTTTCATAAAGACTGTTGAGATCCTTATAGGAAATAAAGACAATTTCAGAATCTTCCATTGCTTCTATAAAATACCAGCAGGGATTTTGTGATATAAAGCTTCTAAAAGAAACCACGAACTGATTTTCCGAAAAAAAGAAAAGGTTTTTGTCTTCTTCTGTCTTCGGGTCGTGATAGTAAATCCGGAAGATTCCCTTTACGACCAAACCGAGGTCATTACAAACCATACTCTGCATGTTAAAGAAATCACCCTTGTTGATTTTTCGAGCTTTCCAGAACGGCAGACTTTCACTTATATCTTTATCAGTAAGTGCAGCAAAGTTTTTCAGATGCTGTGCTATGATTTCGTTTTTATCAGTCATTGGTTCTATAGATCAAGTGAGTTAGTACATATCCATGTCTGATACATAAATAGCAGACAAAACACTGTAAATTTCGGTAACTGCTCAGGACAATAATTTTAACTTAAGTTAAAATGGATCTGATTTTACAAAAATATTTTGAAGAAACATCTCCAAGTTGAGTGGTTGAAGATTGGGGTGCGTTTCCAGACAGTGGTACAGGTTACTTTCAGATCAATCTTACTATTAACGGCAAGAACAAATACTTCTTTTAATGAATACTTCTGATTTTACCTTTGTTGTTTATATCTGAACCAATAGTAGAATTTACCTCAGTTAATAGCTCTATGGAATTAGAATGGAGAATTAGTAAATATAATCCTATTTACAGGAATGAAAATGGCGCATACACAAAAGATGAATGGACTTCGTTTAGTGATATAGGGAGAATATATGAGGAATCTGTTTTTACAAAAGAAGAATACTTTAGAGACAGAAGGGCGATACATTAAAGTAATCACAGAGATCTTGCGTTTATGTAATACCCAACAGGTTGTCGTGATAGCTTGTGAGAAGTTTACAACAGTACAAACAAAAGCCCTTATTTATAAGAAAATGTTAGAGAATGATCCTGCGTTGATCACTATATTTGAAAACTTTGAATTGGATAAGGTATATAGTATGGATGAGATGAAAAATATATTAATCCTTAATTTAAGGGAATGTGTGTGGTCCAGATTACTTAGCGATAATGGGATCTGCGAAATTGGGTTTGGATATGATTATTATGCCTATGTCGGTTTCTCTACATTTGATTTACCTTTAAAACAAATCAACGAAAGTATTTTTAAGAATGGATTGTTCATTGGATAATTCATCTTCACACAAATCCAACTACATTAGACATTCAATAGGTTTGGATGAAGGTAGTAAAAATCATATAAAGAATATTATTATACTGGCTGATTAATGTGCTCTTGATACAGAAAAAACATTATCATTTTATATGTTCCGTTAATCTGGTATGGCTAAAATAACATTACTGGGAATACAACATACGCAGAATAGAATGGAAAGAATAAAATTTCTTTCGATAGAAACAGGTCTTTCTTTAACAGAAAGTAGAGATATATTTGACAGATTGGATGTATTTAAGATTAATGAATGTTTCCTTGTAAATAATGAGATAGAGGTTGACTTTATAGGAGCGAAAGATGACGTTGCTGATAAATTAGATAAACAAGGATTTGTATACAAACTGGATGCTTCCTTCTTGTCTGTGGATGAACCAAAAGTAATAGCTTTTATGGAAGAGCATATAATACCTTACCTTGAAGATTACATCTTGTCTGGTGGCCTGCTTTATAATAAACGTTCTGACTCTGTATGGCTTATAGAGAACGCAGCAGAAGTAGAGTTTATGGTAAAGTATCTTCTTGCAAAAGGTATAAGGGTAGAAGACGAGACTACCAAATTGACTAGATAAATCTAGATTTACAGAAAGAATTGTCTAGGTTAGGCAAAATTGCTGGATATCTAAGTACATATGTTTAATTAAAAAACAGGTAGCTATACTAATACAAGTATGATGTTATGGTATGGCATTCTTAAAAATTTTACAGTATACCAATTTACTCTTTTGCCTGCTTCTTTTTGCCACATTGTTCATCTCTGTAGATGGAGAGTTTGGAGTTTATGTAGTTTACTTTGTGCAGTTTCTTCTGACATTGTATTACTTACTTATTTTCCTGGTGATTAAATCTATCCTTTTATACAAAAAATCCATCTCCAAGGTTTATTTGCTGTTATTGACGGTGCTAACGCTAATCCCGATTATCTTTTTTGTGATTAGAACAAGCTGATAAATGGTATTCACTTGTAGTCTCAGAATGAACGCAATCGTAATTTTTTTTTCAATTGGTGTTGCTTTCCTGGAAGAATACCATCTTTGTCCTTCTGAAAAAGTCTCTTACCAAATAGGGTAGCGATTACATTCTAAGAGAATCCTACAAGCAAGGTTGTGAGCTTTGTTACAAGGCCACAGGGAAGACAAGAATAACATTCGTCTTTAAAAGATAGAAAAACGCAGTTTGGAATGCTTAGTAATTCTCCTCTACTACAGTTCCTGGAAGCCTCCATTTCTGAATCGGTACACTTTGCCTTTTTTATTCGAACTACCATAGTATTCTACTATTTCATAAACGCCATCCTTGTTGCGGTCTTCTAACATAGCTCTTTGGAATATGTCTCTTGTTACATACCATGTATAATCGTCTGTCCATATAATAAATAGACTTTGTGCACCATAAGTAGAACCCTTATTAAAAGATTTGATTACAAACTCTTTTTCTTTTGTTGTATTGTCCAGTTGTACAGCCGTAATGAGAGTAGGTTTTCTGATTACATCAGAGAACATGACAGCTTGAGAGCCATACACATTTCTGTGTTTGTCATAGGCTGTAATAAACAAATTGTATAGTGAATCCTGTTTAATATAAACATAAATCTGCTCATTCTTTGAAACAGTAATGGTATGCCATTCATCTATTCTATGTATAGTGGATTTATGGGTATGATCATTTTCAGGATTGCCACCTACCAAAAAGCAGAAGGGTAGCAGGTAGAGTAAAATTTTCAAGAGAGGATTTATTTAAGTTATTTAGTGTTTATTGTCTATAATCGCTTCTTTATAAAATTACGATTGTTTTCTGAATTTATTTCATTGCTGTCTGTGATGTTATCCGAATTTAAAAAATATCTTAGCGAGTATTTGGGATTGCCTGATGAAGAGATACAGTCTATTCTGAGTAGTGCTATACCCAGAAAACTGCGTCGCAATGAGTTGTTGCTTCAGGCTGGGGACGTTTGCCGTCATAAGGTGTTTATTGTCAGTGGTATATTGCGTACATATAGTATCGGGGTCAATGGCAATGAACATATAGTGCAATTTTCATCTGAGAAGGAATGGACACTAGATATTGAAAGCTATGATCTGGAAATACCTTCTATTGTAAATATAGCAGCTGTAGAGCCTACCGAGGCGGTTCTTTGGAAGAAGAATGATTTCAATGCATTGCTGGCTAGCCTTCCACTATTAAAAAAGTATTCGGAACAATTGATTTCCAGGAAAATATACGAAAATAGGCAACGTTTACTAACTGCGATAAGTGCTACTCCCGAAGAGAAGTACGATGATTTTATCCGCAACAATCCTCACCTCATTGCCCGTCTGCCTTTGCATATGATAGCCGCCTATCTGGGCATTTCCCTCAAAACACTCACGAGAATACGTCACGCACAATTGTATCGATAAGCAAAGTATGGTCAAATGACCACGTTTTTCGGATAGGGTTTATTTTACTTTGCAGCACCTTAAACTATACTATTATGCATGTATTTGTTACAGGAGCTTCAGGTTTTGTAGGCTCCGCTGTTGTAAATGAATTATTGTCCGCAGGGCATACTGTACTGGGACTGGTACGTTCTGAAATTGCTTTCCAAAAGCTACAGGATATGGGTGCCGAAGTTCAATTGGGTGATGTGAATGATCTGGAAACGATTAAAAAATGCGCCATTCGCTGTGATGCAGTTATTCACACAGCGTTTAACCACGATTTTTCGAAATTTAAAGCTAACTGTGAGGCTGACCGCCTTGTCATCGAAGCATTAGGTGATGCTTTAGCAGGCACCGAAAAACCACTGGTGGTAACCTCAGGAATAGGACTGCTTCGATACGATCGTCTTCTAACTGAAGATGATAAGCCTGCAGTGAGTTCGGAAGTGTTACCAAGGGTTGCCACTGAAGAGGCTTCTGCTGTTGCTGCTGCCAAAGGTGTAAATGTATATATCGTACGTTTGCCTCCTACAGTGCATGGTCATGGCGATCACGGCTTTATCTCTATCCTGATCGGCATGGCGAAAACAAATGGTCGATCTGCCTTTATAGGTGATGGACAAAATCGATGGCCTGCTGTGCATCGGCTGGATGCTGCAAAGGTATACCGCCTGATTGTAGAAAAGCAGCCTAAACAGAAAGTATTCCATGCAGTGGCAGAAGAAGGTATTACCTTTAAAGACATTGCCGAGAGAATTGGCAAGGGTATACAACTACCGACAGAAGGTCTGGAAGGAGCAGATGCTGAAAAACATTTTAGCTGGTTTTTACACTTTGCCTCTATAAATTGTGCCTCATCAAGTCAAAAGACGTATACAATTCTGGACTGGAAGCCTACACAAGTTGGGCTGCTGGAAGATATACAAATAGCCTACATTGTTTAAAAAGATACAAACCTTCCTGATCGTTTCTGGTGGCATAAAGAAAACACGATTGCAGAGTTAACAGTCATACTCACGATTATCAAAGAAGTTTTTCCGGACTATCAGGTTGTTTTTGAGAAAGCCATCCAATAGTATTCGACCTTTCTATAGGAAACCGACATCCACACAGTACTGTCAACTTAGGAAATTTACTATCGAGGCTCTGTCATACGCATTCTCACGGCTATGGGTTAGGGTAATCTTCTTGAATTCCAGATCGCTTTTCAGGTCTGTAAGCTCTTCAAGAACTTTGCCACAGTCGGCTTTGGTTGTCAGTAAGGGTAACGGCAATGCCATAGTTGGGTTTGTGGAAAGTTATCGTAATAGACTAGTGAACACGGGAACGGTAGGGTAGAGGGGTTTTTAGTTGCACTACTATCAAAGATCCAGAATCGCTTGCAGACAGGGAAGTAAGTCCCTTTTCTAACCGATTTTCTGATACAAAGATTGGTATTATCCAGATACCAGTCCAACTGTAGTTGCGATTGTCGTAACTACAGTTATGGTTGGTTTTCAGCGGTTTGTGTGGTTTTGCGTCTGATGCCAGAAGAACGAATGGGTTCGCCTTCTCCAGTGATCAACCAGTTCAGATCTGTGTGAAAAGTAATATCTAAAGACTATAGAAAAAAGCGGGAGGGAAGTGAGCGCTCCTTTTCCTGCAAGGGCAGATTGCCTTGTGTCGTTTTGGTATGTTGAGCTAACTACCATTAAGGGATTTACAGGATTTCTACTCATAAATGATAAATACGTTAGCCGATATGTGTAAACTCCTCGTGTTAAAATGGTTAGTAACGCTTGGTATGTTAATTTGATCTGTATACCAGTTGGCGAAAAGCACAACTGGAATTACAGTTACTCAGAGAAACAACTATAACTCCAGTTGTATAAAAAGCTAACCGGAATTACGGTTGTCCTCCTGTTTAACATGCACATAGGTTAGGAATGAAAAAGAGCCAAAACAGCAACTGGAGTTAAGGTTGTTTTCCGAGATAATCTGTATACAGGTTGTTATGACTATTCTCATTAACAGAAAGCTGTTTAAGAATTTTTTGTTCATTTTGGCAAGTTTAGCTCTTTCCATTTAACACCCCTCTCTTAAAAAGTTCTAGGCTCTGTTTGTTAAAGTATTCTCTCTGCAGAGTAAAAGTGAGAAATCAGTTTTCCTTAACAATAGTAAATGCTTGAGGTTTTCAGAATAGTTATTATCAGATATAAAATAGAGAGAATATCAATTGTAGTCTATAATTCTATATCACATAGTCCTAAGTTCTTTGTCATATGGAGAAAATTAGACAATTTTGTGCTTTGGTTACAGTTAGTCAAATAATTAATTGAGGATTAGTTAGTGCCTTTATGAGAATAATAGCAAGAATGCTAGGAGATATTGGCAAAATATAAAAATAATTCAGAAAAGTACAATCTTATGAGTGGCATTGCAGAGTTGTACTTTTTTTATTTATGGCCTATTTTTTTTGTATCTAGAAATTTGTACATTGACTACAGCGTAAGTGAATTTTTTCCAAAAAAAATCCCACATGCAAAGCTGGCGGGATTTTTCATACACCTGAATTTCAATTAAAAAGGATAACACCTTTTTTGTTTATACAAACTTAAATAAGTTTTATATAAAAAGCATTGCATTTCTGTACTGCTATTACAGATGTTGGTTTTGATAAAATAGTATATGTATAAACTTCAGGTAGCGAGTAGTTGGAGTAGTAATCTATATAAATACAATGATGCTTTCTTTTTTCTTTTGAAGGCAGAAAGGGGTAAAATAGGAACTAACTAAAAGTATAAAACAGAATATCTTATCACCGGAGAAAAATTAATTCAAGTCTGAAAATGGCTACACTTAATCAAATACTTACAGGATTAACCATAATTGCAAAATATGATGCAGAAGAAATGGATACGCATATTTTTGAAACAGAACATGACCAGATCTGGGCTGGTGCACCAGGAGGTAAATCCATAACAGATATAACTCCTGAAGACAAAGAAACGATGCGTTATATGGGTTGGTTTATTGCCAATGAAGACGGCCCTATAGATACATTTGTGTGGTCACATTTTACATAGATCTATCATTTTGTGTGTCAAATATACCCTAGCTTTACCTTTTCTGCTACCTACACACCTTCGACTTTATTTTCTATACTGATGTAGGATGTTTGCAATTATTGATTTAGGTAGAGGTCTTAGTATGAGGTTTTTACAAAAATAATAATTTCCTTACACCTACTTGTAAATAGAATTGCATATATGCAAATTGCATCGCTGTAGAGTTAATACTTTAGTGTTATACTCAGATATTACTAACAACAAAGCCCTTCTTCTGGAAGGGCTTTTGTGTTTTCTATAAACAGGTATCTTATCTGGATTAGAGAAAAAAGAGTCTTATCTCCACCACTATATATACTAAGCATTTCTTCTTATTAACTAGGCTTGTGTTTACTGCTACGTCCTATGTAGCTGCTCAATAAGCCCATAGCGAAGAATATAGCAGCGATAACAGGCAGAGAGAACATTTCTATAACTTCCATGATCGAGAGAGGTTTTTAAGGGATGTAATAAATATTGTTGGATTGGTACAGATAGATTCTGCTGGAATAGAATAGGTAAGTAATAAGTTAACTACTTTAAGACTAACATAGTCAAACTATCGACGAACGATTGTTTATAGAGGTTTAAATGATCTGTAGCAAAACAAGAGGGTAAAAATATGATATTGTATAATGTAAGGTATTATAGAATTTCTAATCTGCTTGTTACAAATAGGTTTGATTTATGAGCTATTTTCTGGAGATACTAGCACCATGGAAAGCTTTCTGGTGAAATTTTAATTGGAATATAAGGATCTCCCAATGTTATAGTCAGTTACATTCTATAAAAAACCACATCAGCTTCATAAAAAGCTGATGTGGTTGTAATACTAAGTTAACTAGTCTTCTATTTATTAAGCAGACCAAGGTGATGGTGTCGGTGTAGGCGTTGTAGGTGTCGGTGTAGGCGTGGGTGCAGGTGCGGGTTGGCACTGAACGCCGATAGTAGTTACACTTGCACCCCAACATCCTGAGGTATTTCCCCAGCATCTGGAGGTTAAACCTGCCGAATCTGACTGGCCTCCTTTTACAGAAGACAATTCGCTTTCTGATAAAATGTTCAGAGAAAGCTCTGAGAGAGAACGTTTTTTCATAGATATGTTGTTAAAATGGTGTTTTTAAAATTAAATATAATGAAAATATAAACAAAGTATTTTTAATATATTTTGCAATTTTCATTATATTTAAATACCTTTAGTAATGGATAAAGAAAACGTTACGTATACTATTACTAAATTTAATATAATGCCACCAGATGGGTGTTATACACCATGCATTGGCAATCTTGTCTCATTATTAAGGTATTCTAGGTATTCAACATTAACCTGTATTCATGCATTAACACAATATGAACTGGACTTCTATATAGACTCAAAGGCTAACTCTATTGGTATACTACTCAGACATATAGCAGCATTAGAAACCTTATTTCAATGTGTAGTATTTGAAGTTCGGGATCTTACTCCTAATGAAAAAGAATTCTGGAAAGGATCATTAAGTGGAGAGTTGTATCTAAGACTCGTTAATGGACATGAATTAAATTACTACATCAATATATTAGAGCAAACTCGCAATAAAACCTATGAAAGTTTAAAATATAAGGATGACCAATGGCTGTTTTCTGAAACACGTTATCCATTTGGTAGCCCGGTAAACAACTATTATTGTTTGTTTCATATTATGGAAGATGAGTTAAATCATTTAGGGCAAATAAAGATGATAAAAGAGAGAATTATGTAGTTATATAAATATGATGTTTTATAAGCGTTTGGGAACAGGATCTTTTTATTGAGATAAATTCGGATACATCATATAAGGAGGATAAGAAACAAGTTATTTTAATATATCAAATTTAATCTGACTGCTAAGATGAATACTATCCTGCCCGACTTTGTTTACTTTGATGAAACAATTAATTCTGCAATTACTCTAATAGAATTATTAAAAGTTAATGTCACACGATTTACAATTAGAAATGCACTCTACTCAAACCCGAATTTTCCTAATATTTCGTTAAGTGATTTAGTAACAGTATTAAATGAATGGCATATTCAAGGTCTTGGTTGTAAGCTGGATTCTGCTACTTTGCAGCAAGTACCTCTACCTATCATTGCTTATCTAAAGGAAGATAACATCGCAACCTTTGTTGTAGTGACCTTTGTTACTTCTGACAAAGTGAAGTATATCCATCCGTCATTGGGCCACTGTTGTGAGTCGGTAAGTTTGTTTGAAGCAAAGTGGTCAGGAGTCGTTTTAGTGCCAGACTTTGACAATACTGCAGGAGAGGAATTTTTTAAGAAGAACAAGCAAGCTGAACAAAAAGCCAAACGTGATTATAAAAAATCCCTGCACATTATTGATGATTTCCTTACAAACGCAGAAAGTGAATATATTATAGAGACTAGTCAGAAAAATGATCTATTTAACCGGAGTAAGTTAGGAAAAGAGGGCAAGGAAATTTCTATGCACAGAACCAGCTACAGTGCTTATATAGAAAGTCGAAATGATCCAGTTTTTTGTCATATTTATCAAAAAGCATCAGAACTGATAAAAAAAGATCTCAGCTATTTTGAATCTTTACAATGTGTAAGATATCACCCTAAACAGGAATTTAAATATCACTTTGACTCTAATAAAGATATTAGACGCACTCACACTTTTTTGATCTATCTGAATGAAACCTTTGAAGGTGGCGAAACCAGCTTTCCCGAATTAGGAATCAGAATAACCCCTAAAACAGGCCGCTGTGTAGTATTCCAGAATATGGATGAGTATGAAAATATTATACCTTACTCTGCACATGCTGGTCTTCCTGTTAAAACGGGAGTCAAATACGCTTGCAACTTATGGGTAAATAATTCTCCGTTCCAATGATCGTATCCTATTATGGATATCGATAGAGGGCTGAACAAAAAGAGGTGATATAAAATTACAAACTAACTGCCTAAACCATTACTCATATGCGTATCTGTGGTCTTAAACTAACTCATGATAGTTCAATTGCTTTAATTGAAAACAACGAACTTAAATTTTGTATTGAACTTGAAAAAGTTAATAACAACAATCGGTTTAAAATAATTGAAGATCTTTCATTCATTGAAAACATACTTAATGAAAATGGCTACAGAGTAGAAGATATAGATCAGTATGTAGTAGATGGATGGGTAGGCGAAGAGTTGGCTCAGATTCAGACAAAAAATTTGTCTCTACCTTTTAAGCTGCCCGTTGCTCCCTATCAGCAGACCAGTATACATAGCGTTTCTCATCGGTATAGTTTTACAGGGCTGCCTATCGGTAACAAGATATTTTCGTATACGAGCTATTCACATGTAGCAGGCCATATTTTTAGTTGTTATTGTACCAGTCCGTTTGCTGCTGACAGAGAAGATTCATACGTTTTGGTATGGGATGGAGGTATGTTTCCCAAGCTCTATTTTATTTCAGGGGCTAATTGGGAAATAACCTATATAGATGAGCTTTTTCAATTGGGAGTAAATATTTATTCTATCTTCTCGCAGCATTTTGGCCCATTCAAGATTAATGAAAATGTAATTAAAGATGAATTATCTGTTGCTGGAAAGGTAATGGCATTCTCCGCATTTGGTAAGCAGAATTCAACCCTTATCAAGCTTTTTCATAATATTTATCAATCAGCCAGTGAGGAGGAACTCAAAAACGTTTCCCTATATCCTTATCATTTCACTACTCGTTTCAGAGAGGAACTGTCAAAACACTATTTTTATGATGAGGATATATTGGCTTCTTTTCATGGATTTTTGCAAGAGATGCTCATTGATAATTTATCTAGGATTCTGATGAAAACCAGTCAGGCTTCTAAAAACCTATGTTATTCTGGTGGTGCTGCGCTAAATATAAAATGGAATAATGCTTTACGATCTGCAAACTTTTTTGACAAGATATGGATATGCCCATTTCCAAACGATTCAGGTAGTGCCATTGGTACTGCCTGTAGCGAATGGCTATATACAAAAAAATATTCTGACCGTTTGAGTTGGCATACACCTAAACTTGATTGGGATGTATATAAAGGGCCAAAATTATTAGTTAATAAGCCTTATGAAGGATGGGAGAAAAAAAACTGTACACTTGAACAACTAGCCCACTTGCTACATGATACAGGCGAACCTGTCATCTTTCTACAGTCCAGAGCGGAGCTGGGCCCAAGAGCTTTAGGTAATCGCAGCATTCTCTGTAGTGCCTCATCTATATTTATAAAAGATATATTGAATCAAATAAAATACAGGGAATCTTACAGGCCTATAGCTCCGGTTTGTCTGGAAGATAAAGCCAGTACCATTTTTAGGCCTGGTGGAAGTGACCCTTTTATGCTATTTGAACATCATGTTAGCGAAGAGTGGCAACTGCGAATACCTTCTATCTGCCATACAGATCAAACTGCTCGTCTTCAGACTGTTAACTGGCAGGATAATGAGACGTTGTACAGCTTATTGACTCATTATTATAAATTAACAGGTATCCCTGTACTTTGTAACACAAGTGCTAATTTTAAGGGAAGTGGCTTTTTTCCTGACATAAATAGTGCTACACGTTGGGGAAAAGTAAATTATGTATGGGCTGAAGGGATTTTGTACGAGAAATTGGTAAAGAATGTCTTCATGAATATACACCCTTCAGATATACAGCCTGCTAATCTTATATATGAATCTAATCCAGTAATAGAGGAATCGGTTTCTAATAAAACCCATGTAATCTGTGGTCCTACTGTTGATACAGTGGATGTGCAATAGAGTTAGTGTTATATACAAACAAATAATGAGTACAAGGTTATTTAATAAGAGATCAGATGGCATTTCCTTTCTATAAGCAATATGATTACATGGATTGTGGCCCTACATGTCTGCAGATGATTGCAAAATACTATGGCAAAAGCTACAAACTTCAGTCCTTAAGAGAAATTTCCAATTTGGGTAGAGAGGGAGTGTCTTTACTAAATATCAGCAAAGCAGCAGAGAAATTAGGTTTCAGAACAACAGGAGCAAGGATTGAGTATGATAGTTTGGTAAAAGAGGCTACATTACCATGTATTGTACACTGGAGGCAAAACCACTTTGTTATAGTTTATAAAGTCACTAACAAAATAAAAGATAAGTTTTTTCTACCCTCAAAGAAACGATCTGGTGAACTGTTATATGTCGCCGATCCAGAAAGGGGATTACTTACCTATACAAAGGATGAATTTCTAGTAGAATGGTTAAATAATTCATATAATGAAAGAAAGGAAGGTATTATTCTACTTTTAGAACCCACACCTGTTTTTTTTGACAATGTGGATGAACCCCAACCAATCGGAAGTGCCCTGATTTTTGATCATATCCTGAAATATTTACTTGCTTATAAACGGTTATTGTTCCAGCTTTTTTTAGGAATTTTATCTGGAAGTATTCTACAATTGATTTTTCCTTTCTTAACACAATCAATCATTGATGTCGGTCTTAATACACAGAATCTTAATTTTATATATCTGGTTTTAGCTGCTCAACTGACGTTGCTTACAGGAAGAACAGTTGTAGACTTTGTCCGAAGCTGGATTCTGCTTCATATCAGTAGTAGAGTCAATATCTCTTTGCTTTCGGATTTTTTAGCCAAACTTATGCGGCTTTCGCTGTCTTACTTTGATGTAAAAATGTTTGGAGATACAATTCAGCGAATCGGCGATCATCAGCGTGTAGAGTCATTTCTGACAGGAACAGCTCTGACTACTCTCTTTTCATTTATTAATCTTATCTTATTTAGCTTTGCTTTAGCTTATTATAATTGGCTGATTTTTGTAGTCTTTTGTGTTGGGAGCCTTTTATATGGGTTTTGGATTACTATTTTCTTCAAACAACGCAGAAATCTGGATACAAGAAGATTTGATATTGGTTCGCAAAATCAAAGCCTTTTGATTCAGATGATTGCGGGTATGCAGGAAATTAAGCTAGCAAATGCTGAGTTACAAAAACGGTGGGAATGGGAACGGGTTCAGGCTAAAACATTTTACTTAAATGTGAAGAGTTTAACTCTATCTCAATATCAGAGTATGGGTGGATTTTTGATTAATGAATGCAAAAATATTATCATCACTTTTCTTTCGGCCAAATTGGTACTAGATGGGCAACTTACATTGGGAGGAATGCTTGCTATTCAATATATGACTGGAATGCTTAATTCACCAGTTTATTTGCTAATTCAATTCTTCCAAAATCTGCAGGACGCTAAAATTAGTCTTGAACGAATGAATGAGATACATACCTTACCTGATGAGGAACCTATATCTGCTAACCTGATAAATTTCTTACCCCAAGGCAGAACTGTTACCTTGAAAGACATCTGTTTTACCTATGAAGGGACAGATAGGTTGGTTCTTCAGAATATAAACCTAACGATTGAAGAAGGAAAGAAGACTGCAATCGTAGGTATGAGCGGGAGTGGAAAGACAACTTTGTTAAAATTACTTTTAAAGTTTTATAATCCTGAGAAAGGTTCTATTCATGTAAGTAATACTAACTTAAAAAGGCTCAGTCCTAGTTTATGGCGAAGTAAATGTGGAGTAGTTATGCAGGATGGATATATTTTTTCAGATACTATCGCTCGCAACATTGCTGTAGGGGAAGAAAATATTGATTTTGAACGTTTGTTGGAGGCTATACAAAAAGCAAATTTGCAAGAATTTGTTGAAAGTCTGGCAATGTCATATAATACTAAAATTGGAACTGAAGGGGTGGGGCTGAGCCAAGGACAACGGCAACGTGTATTAATTGCACGGGCTATTTACAAAGATCCTGACTTTATTTTTTTTGATGAAGCGACGAATGCTCTCGATGCTACCAATGAAAAGATTATTACACAAAACCTTGAAGGTTTCTTTTCCGGTAAAACTGTCATTGTAGTGGCCCATCGATTAAGTACAGTAAAAAATGCAGATAAGATAGTTGTCTTAAATCAGGGTTTTTTAGTTGAAGAAGGTACCCACAATGAACTTATTAAAGCAAAAGGGAAATATTATGAACTGATAAAGAACCAACTTGAACTAGACGATTGATTGTTTCATCCTATGGATTCTTAAGTTAGTAAATATGACACCCTATCCACAGCAGAACTCTCAAATTCATAGTTATGAAATTGAAGAGATTGTAAGCAAAGTACCTGGCATAATTGTTCGATCAGGTAATAGTATTTTTTTTATATTATTACTGGTCATTCTCCTGTTGTCTGTAGTTATAAAGTATCCAGACATTGTTATAGTACCCTTTCAACTTACATCTGCTAATGCTGCTAAACCAGTAACTGCCAAAAATAACAACAGATTGGTAAAATTGCTGGTTAATGAAAATGATAAGGTTCACAAAGGAGATATTTTGGCTTTTCTAGAAAGTACTGCCGAACATACTTTAATACTTGAATTAGATAAAAAATTGGATTCTTTGTATACCATTATTATCTCTGCTAATCCGGATCAGCTAGCCAGACTTGAAGAGATAAATTTTAAAAATCTGGGAGAGATCCAGTCTGAGTTTAAACTATTTAATCAGGCATATAATCAATACCTTTCTCTATTTTCCAATCGATACTATGAGAAAAAAAGACTCTTTTTAAAGACGGATCTTCAGTTTCTTACGAGAACACAACAGAATCTGCAAGATCAGGTAGTACTTCTTGAGAAAGATTCAGAGCTAGCACAGACTGAGTTCATGGTTCAGAAAAAACTTGCATCAGAAAAAGTTATTACCCACCTGGAACTTAACAGAGAAGAAAGTAAGTACTTAGCTAAAAGAGTTCCTCTCTTGCAACTACAAACTCAACTGATTGATAACAATGTAAAACAAGCCAGTATATATAAGGAGCTACTTGAGTTGGATAAAGTAATTGCTGAACATAAAACCAATATTATTCAATCTATTGAAATTTTAAAAAGCAAGATTACTATTTGGAAAAGCCAATATATAATACAGGCTCCTATGGATGGAGTAATTTTAGTATCTGACTGGCTTCAGCAGGATCAAATGGTTAAGGAAGGTCAGGAATTGTTTTATATTGGAAATTCCACTTCTGGAGAGTTGGGAATGGTTAAGATTCCTCAGAGTAATTTTGGAAAAGTAAAAAAAGGCCAGAAAGTGCTTATAAAGTTTGAAGCTTATCCATTTCAGGAATTTGGTTTAGTAGAGGGGGAAGTTGATTTTATCTCTCAGATTCCTTCAAGTGACAATACATTTTTTGCCAGAGTTCGTTTACCTAAAGGGTTATTTACATCTTATCATAAAACACTGGTTTTTAAACAAGGGATGACTGCCTCTGCTGAAATTATAACTCGTGATAAGCGCCTTATAGAGAAATTTATTGTTGGACTTGAACAAATGTTTCATACTCCATAATGGTTTCTTTAATCCCCGATAGTAACAATGGGATTTATAAAAAAGACATTACTACCACAATTTGAATTGTTCTGATACTTATAATTACAATCAGGCAATCACATCTTAAACGCTTTATGAGAAAGTCTGGAAAACATGTTGTATTACATGATTAAATTACAAACAGATCTCATAAGAATTATCTGCACGAACAAGATAAGTATTTCCTCAGTTTAGATAGCTACTTTAATGCTGGATAGCAATAACAGGCGGTATTGGAAAATATAGCTTGTAATTACTACTATCTTTGTGTCTATACATCTCCTATTATACTAGTTCTGATATCATTTTTTTAGCTTCAGATATATGATAAAAGAATCTCATCTTTGATAAAAATAATATCATATAGGCACATTCATTCTGATATATAAGGTTGGCCTGAAGATACTATATCTTATAAATATATTTGAACAGAAATTCATAATAAACCCAATAGATTCCTGTCAGTCTTACAGCTATAGTACTTTTGGTATTCTACATTAAAAAATAATATAATGTAAACATACAACAGACAAATTTGAATGAATCATTTTTTAATATAATTTTGCTTTAGTTGAATTTAAATTCAGCTAAAATGGTTTTTCAATACAATCTATATACAGAGATATAATATAAATATGAAGCCTCACTAAATTATTTTGGTAAATTATGGACAGCATTAATGTAGATAGTATGGAACTGGAACTGAGATTAGTTGGACAACGCTTAAAAGAATATTTAACTTTTAAGAATATAAAGATGAGCGAGTTTGGAAGAAGTACCCGGATTTCAGGTGCCCAGATTTCCAATATTGTTCACGGTAAAAATTTTAGTATAGAAAAACTACTTCAGATTACTGATTCTTATCCAGATCTGAATTTGCTTTGGCTCTTACAAGGTAAAGGAAAAATGCTTGTAATTGAGAATAAAAACGCTTCCGAACAGAATCATCTTGTACCTAAAACAGATCAGGATTTTAACCAGGAGAAAAAACAACAAGAAATCGTTGAAACACTTAAACATAAGATTCAGTTTCTGGAAAGCATGATCAACTACCAAGGATTAACCATTGATGCCTATAAGAACTCAATTGAAGTTCTAACTTCAACTAATAAGGATCTGAAAGATATAGTTCAACATTACAAAAATATTACCGATAACAAGAATCGTAACAATATAGACTTGAATAATCTGCAGTCTGCCTGATTGAGCATTCTGATTAACTTTTGTGGTTAGGTGATAACCTTTCTCAAGATAATCTCAAAGTAAGGCTACATTTTAAAGATGATGATACCTATTTCAGTATTATTATCAAAACAGATCATATTTGCTTAAGATAACGCTCTCTAATCTCTCTTAAGTATGATAGACTTGTTACTGATAAAGATGGTAATTCGGATTTGTTTTTTTGAACAGCCTGATTATAAAGTTCAAAGAATAAAACGGGATCCTCTATTGAATGGATTAAGGTAGGAAGTAGGCCTGCCTGTTTGATAGCTTGCCCCATAACCCTTCCTGGAATGTGTCCGCCGTGTTTGCTAAATTTTTGAAATAATAAATTATAATCAATATTGGTACTCTTGGCTTGAATTAAGCTATCAAGCTTAGTAATATAGCTTTTACTAAGCATAATTTCATTTTCAGTCAAGGATTCCATTTCCTTTAATACAGGAGAATTTGACTGTGTTAGTGCTGGTTTGTCTATCAGGTCTGCAACCCCTTCTTGTGATACATTGCTCAAAAAATACAATAGAATCGCATTAGGGTCCTGATTGGAAAAATCGTTCTTTAATAAGTTTGTAAAGGCTTCTGAAACAATGGCATGAAAGGTTTCATGTGCTGATAAAATACCCAATTTATATCTATCAATTTTGTAAGAAAGTAATAAGTCGTTGATGACCATTCCTGGGCCTGCAGTTGCATCTTCATTACCATAAAAGACATAATATTGCTTAGGTAGTTTGTCTTTTATCAGTAAACGAGCAGGAAGAAAAGGTTGTAGGTAACTAAAGATATTTTGTTGTATAGAAGATGCCTCCAAAAAGGAAATATGGGCAAGAAGTTGCTTCTCAAGCTTTTGATACTTCAAATGATGAGCTAAATCAGAATCAGTTTGTACATTTTTTGCATCATTCTTTGCTTCTGTTTTGTTTTTGGCCATACCCTCAGTGTAGATTAGTTGCATGTCATGCTTAAACTTTGTTGTATCTAAGACACCTGCTGTTATCATCATTGTGTGAATAGGCGAAGTAAACAAAGATGTCCATTCTTGTACAGTTGGTTCCTGATGAGCTCTAAATCGATCTGCAATGACAAAGTAAGCTTTCACAGCAGATACATCGATAAAGTCAGTAGGTAATTGAGATAAGGTTTTATTGGAGCTTGAGCTCTGTAGATTATTTTCTTTGGTAGATACAGAGGTGTTTTTATCCTTCTTTTGACTGTATACCTGCATACCTGATAAACCCATATATATCAATAAGATGAAATTAAATAAATAATGTTTTTTTTCAATACATGGACTTTTCATATGAGGAATATTTAGATAAAAAATAATAAAAATAAGCCTATATAAGGACTTGAGTATATTTACGCTTAACAGCCGGCAGGGACCTGGATTTACTTTTACAGCTCTGGTAGCTAATCTACAGGTTGGCTAATAACACTTAACAAAATACTTTATAACACCTGTCGTGTAATTTTTTGTTAAGGTATTTCATTATCTTGAATACAAATATAGTTTCATTCAGAAGAGTAAACAAGTACGCTACTTAATTTAAATATAATAATAAGTAGCAATAGAGCTGCTTTTTGTAACTGAAAAAGCGTCTACAAAAAGCAGTAGAAAACCGTTGCTACTGATGGTTATTAATTTAAGCAGCCAAAAGTTTGTTACTCCTCAATAAATTAAATATATATCTTGTTGTGAAGTTCAAATTTACTTTATTTAAAAGCTTGTGAAGGCTTATGAATTCTACAAAAAATTTCATTTATAAGTAACTGTTCAATAAGTTTCTGATCACTAATAACTACCTCATGGTTATAAAATTTTTCTGCCTGCTGTCTTGTTTGAGAATGGATTATATTTCTGGCGCGAATATGGAAGGGCAACTGTTGCTCAATAGAGTATTCACCTAGCCATAGATCAGGAAAGAATCCAAGTGTATGATATTTGTTATAAAAATTTTCAAAGCCGCAAACAGGATAATGCAATATAATTGGTCCGGTATTTGGATAAAATTGAATAGCATTCTTAAAAAAATGAGGCCCGTTTGGTGTAAGTCTGGCAGATACTTTACCGGCAGGCTTACCATTACCATAAAACAAGAAGAAATTTTTCATCCCTCCTGGATAGTGACATTGAATCAGATCTTTCTGCTTTAAAGTTAAAGTGAGTGGATTTCTTTTAAAAAGCGTAACTTCCTTGTAATAATTATCAATATAGGTTTTTTCACAGATAGCCTCATAATTCACATAGTTAATAGATTGTATATGTTGTTGTTCCATATACTTAAAATGATCTTTAACATTGTTATAGGCAGGTGCATAAAATAGTTCATCTACATCAATATGCAAAATCCAGGAGACATTTAACTGAAGCGAAAGATTAATAGCTGCCTCTATATTCAGTACTTGACGCGCAATTAAATCACTAGACGTATATTCTAACATATGTCTTAGCTTAGTCTTTTGCCATGAGCGCTGTAATAGGTCATCATTTTTGATAATAATAATTCTTTCCTCTTTGATCGTAACATCTGGAGGGATTTCATTTTCATCATCAAAAAAAAAGAAAATATAATCAAATCCGATACTTAAATGATAACTGGCAAAGTTGGCCAGCGTTTCTGCTGAACATGATTTTACTGTTGTAGTAATTGCAATTTGCATATTGACATACCTTTATATGTTTTTTGTAAATATATTGAATAAAAAATAAAATATAATGAATTAATTCGTTATATTTTATTAAATATTTATATTGCAGTATATTTAATGTTAAACATAAAGATTGTAGCGTATTTTGAATCAACTCATATGTGATACAGCTCAGGCCACTCCATCATACTCTTCCTGTTCTTTATATATAGGACTAGGTGGGCCCATTTTACTAAACGCCTCTTTATATCATAGAACGAAGAATAGTCAATTCAAAGATCGACTGGATTTATTAATCACCAGCTATTTTGATGATATACCGACTGTTATCTCACGTCAGGATTCTTCATTGGCAAGCGGATTTGCTGGTATATTATGGCTGGTAGAATATTTGAAACAGCATAAGTTGCTGCAAATGACATCAGCAAAAGAAGAATTGATGAATTATATTTCTCGACAATTAGAAAAGTCTGTCTCTGTTGATATTGAGAATAGAGATTATGATTTGTTGTATGGCGTGATAGGGAAAGCTCTGGTATTTTTAGATTATCCGTACCTGCGGTTAAATAACACGAAAGTGGTTACTACAATTGTTGAAGGTATTGAACAGATAGCGGAAAGGGACAGTAACGGGAATTTTTGGTATGACTACTACTACGATAAGAAATTTAAGGGAGAGAAAATTCAAAATTATGGATTAGCTCATGGTATACCCAGTATCATTTGTACCTTGTGTTTTTTTTACCTTGCCGGAGATATATATGTTGATGTACAGGTAAATACACGAAAAATGGTTTCTTTACAAATGATTAGAGGGGCTGTTAACTGGTTACTTTCCAAAAAACAACAAAACGGTTTGTCATCTTTCTCGAATGCAAACATAAGCGAGCAAACCAGTAGACTTGGGTGGTGTTATGGAGATTTAGGAGTTGCCTACTCTCTTTTTGTTGCAGCACAAGTGCTAAAAGATAATGAAATTTATTATAGTGCATTAGAGATTGCTTTACATTCTTGCAAACGGAACATCACTGACTCCCAGATTCAGTATATAGAGGGATTTTATGACATTGGTATTTGTCATGGATTGGCAGGTGTGTGTCTTTTTTATAGACTTTTCTATGAATTTACTCATGAAAGAACTTTCTCCAGTAAGTATTTCTATTATCTGAGATTACTTTATAGTTCTTTAAAGACAATTAAAACATTACAAGAAGGTACTCTCCAAAACCTGGATTTAAAAAAGATTATTGATGATACTTCCCTTCTTTATGGAAAGTCGGGAGCTTGTCTGGTTGCATTTCAAGATCAATCTTTTCTATCACCCAAATGGCATAATTTAATGTTGTTAAATAATTTCCATACCCTATCTACAGTAGTTGCAGAGTAAGCTGAAAGAGTGTAGCTACTAATGCATACATAGGTCAATTGTATGTCTTCTTCGTTTATGGACTGATGGATATATAGTTTGGATATAAGAATTCTTCTTTAGGATGCATACAATAAAAAGTCTTCAAAATTTATATGAGATAGGGTTTCACAGCTACTGTTAACCTATACAATGAATGTTGAATTTTTAAATTCATTTGAATCACTAATTTTTAACAATAAATGTATGATCGAAGATTTTGGTTTTATTATAATCCGGACACCTTTGCTGCCTATTTATTCCAGAAATGGTAATACTCAACAGTATACATCTTGTTTAGCAGATATCCACTCAGATTTGGAGTTATTAAACTTTCTAAATAATGACTTATTTAAAGAAGCTCTTTTGCTTTCATCACAGGAATTATTTCATGCCTATGAAAAGCTCATGCACCGGAAGCAAGATTTATCTGCTTCAGATAAAAAAGTTGTCAACAAACTTCTTAAATATTATCTAAGAATTTCTCACCGAAGCACACCCTATGGAGTTTCTGCAGGTTTGGCATCTATAAATATTGCAGATTCAACTAAAATTGAGTTAAACCGTAGCGATAAGCATAAAAAAAAGGTTCGCCTAAATTTTGATTTTATAACTCAATATTTAAAAAGGAAATACACAGATAAAGAATTTCTGTTTAAGGGGAAATTTTTTAGCAATAATACAATCTATAAGAATTTTAGAGGTCTTCATTATATAAAAGGAGATAATTATCCATTTTCTAAAATGACAGTAGAAAACACAAGTTTGATTGAGAGTATAATTAAGTACACTAAAAGAAAAAAAAATTTTTCTCAAATTCGGAAGTTTATACTTAATAGAGTCACTCAATCAGAACAGGATGTTGACAAGTTTATCTTTCATTTAATTGATAATTATCTCTTGCTTCCAGACTTTTATCCAGATATATTATCTGATAATATTACCAAAGACTTTCAAAAGAGACTCAAACAGCAAGCAGATAATCAGGATTTGCTTTTAGCAATAGCTGAGATTGAAAGACTGAACCAAACCAAAATCGGACAGGGTTTCCATTCCTATATTCAGATTGGTAAATATCTGAAAAATTTAGATAAGTACTACTCTAATGTGGATTTGCTCCATTCAGATATGTATTTATCTTTCAAGGAAAAGCAAATTAACAAGAATGTATTGACAGAGATTTATGATTGTATCCATTATCTGAATAAATTAAAAGCAGATAGTTCCAACTCGAGACTACGAACCTTTATACAAAAGTTCAGAGAAAGGTATGGTAGTAAGGAAGTAAATCTAGCAGATGTTTTGGATACAATAACTGGTATTGGGTATCCAGTGGAAAGTCATCTTGATACAGGTGGTAATGAGTTTTTAAAAGGATTAGCAGGTTTAAGCAATAATTCAGCTGATCAGTTTATGTTAAATAGTTGGGATCTGTTTTTATTTAATAAATACCTGAAGTCTAAAGATGCTTTTGAGAAAAGCATGCTGGTTTTAAGCGAAGAAGATCTATCTGAGTTTAAGAGTGCAGAAACATCAGCTAAGGACCTTCCTTCTTCTTTGTTTAGTTGTTTTCGATTGATTGCACAAGATGAAGATGCAATTGATAAAGGCAATTTTTTAATTGATTATATCTATACAGGAGGCCCTTCAAGTATTAATCTATTAAGCAGATTCGCAAATCTGGACTCAGATCTGGATCAAAAATTGCAAAAATGTATTAATGCTGAAGAAGAGGGAATAAATGATATTATCTTTGCTGAAATCATTCATGCTCCTTCTGGGAAGGCAAGTAATGTGGTTACCAAAACTGATTTTCGAAAATTTGAAATACCACTTCTCAATAATTCAGATAGTTCAGCTATTAAGTTGAACATTGATGATCTAACTGTCTATTGTAGTGATAATAAAGTTATCTTAAAATCCAGATCGTTAAATAGAATTGTTAAGCCTCGTCTGACTAGTGCTCATAACTATACCTATCAGGCACTTAATTTTTACTATTTCCTTTCAGATTTGCACTTTCAGGATGGTCTATACGGGTTATATTGGAATTGGGGAAATTTAATGGGAGGTTTTAAACATCTTCCAAGAGTAGTATATAAAAAGTGTATCCTCTCTAAAGAGTCATGGATAATTGAGTTGTCTGATTTTGATCACCTCTTTGAAAATAAACAATTACCATCTTATACAAAAGTCCAAAATTATTTCTCAGAAGTGAAGATTCCACAACAGTTTTTGATCAAAGGTGGCAATGATCTCAATTTATATATTAATCTGGAGAGTAAAGTTTGTTTTGATCTTTTCTGGGAAGAATTATCTAAAAACAGATCTCTTAAGATTGAAGAGTGTTTGTTTAGCGCTAATCAGTGTTTCATTACTAATGAAACCGGAAAGTACAGTCATGAATTTGTATTACCACTTAAATTAAACAAAAACGAATTAAACCTATCTGCTAATGCTGCTGATATAACTATAAATAGACAAATTGTAACTGATTTTTTTCCAGGAAGTCAGTGGTTACAAGTTAATATCTTTTGCAATTTCCAATTAATGGATGAGATCATTGTACATTCATTACAAAAAGTATTAATAAGTCTTATTAGTCAGAAAATTGTCGAAGGATACTTTTTTGTTAAGTTCAATGCTCCTGATTCACATATACGTTTAAGATTAAAAGTAAAAGTAAAAAGCAAAATCTTCCGGATTCTAGATCTGGTCAATAAAAAGCTTAAAAATTATATTCAAGCTGGAAGTATCTGGTCTATCCAATTGGATAGTTATAAAAGAGAAATAGATCGCTATACACTGGATTATGATCAGGTCGAACACTTTTTTTACATGGATAGCTATTGTACTATTGCCATACTGGAAACTCTAAATACTGTCAAACTTTTAAATTCACATAGACATAGGATTATAGTAGCTCTTCTTAGCTGTCAGGGAATACTGGAAAAAGTGGGGCTGTCCCCTGAGGAAAAGAGCAACTTTATAGAAAATTTATCTTCAAACTTTAAAAATGAATTTCAGTTGACTTCTGTTCTTGAGCATAAAAAGATTCTCGCCAATAACTTTAGACAAATTAAACAGTTTCTAAAAGAACAAACTCCCATTTTGATGAGTCAGATTAAGCAGATTATAACTGATAGAGATGCTCAAAGTAGCGAGTTTTATTCTATTATCCAAGCCTTATCCTATGATAGGAAATGTAGAATAATTGAGAGCATTTTACATATGTGCTGCAATAGGATTTTGATTACCCATCCAAGATTGAATGAGGTGGTTATCTATGATTTTATTAAACAAAGTCTGAAATCTGAAAAGTACAATGAAACTATTTTATCAGCTTGAAAAGGATGATACTGATAGATTTTATGAGTGATAAGTAGCAATATTGCATATTTTTGACCTTCTCCTATAACAATGGACCATAAGCAAGCTTACAAAATAGCACTTTTTTCTCAGTAGAGAATACTAAAACTAGCGAAACAACAGTGCAGTGGAATGCTTTGCATAGATTGAGATTTATTATAATAGAAGCAGGAGAAATTCAGCTCTAAGCTATAAAATTCAGATGGAATTTGAATAACTTTATCAAGTTAATCTTTTTTAACTCACAAGTCGTTTATCCCGATTTTTAGATTAACTTGTTGATAGTCTGTTAAATATTAAGGTTATCACCTTATTCCAACCAGCGAAATGATGGTTGTGATCTTAAAATGTTTTTATGGTATAATATAATTTATCAAGGTCTTACTCCTGGTTATTGAGATTAGTGATCTTTAAACGATCTTCCAAAATCTTAATTCTTTCCTTCAGGGATTCATTTTCCACTGTCAATGCAATATTCCATTCTACTATTGAAGCTATATTTTCGAATGTATTGTCTACTTCTAGGTAACATATATCGTTGGTATTTACCAGTTCAATATGTTTGGATATTATCTTAAAAGGGCTGGTGGAATTGAAGATTAAGAAATCCATAGGTCGTAAGAGGTTGTGAGTTATATTAAACTATATTGTATCGTCTTTTATTGTGGAGTAACATGTTAAAAAGATTGATATGTGTGTGCTTTATGATTAATTATTTTTATCTGCGAATGTAATAGATTGCAAGTGAGTAGGAAATTATGGTATTTTTAAATACTTATTAAGTCTCTATTGAATAGAGGATAAGAAATAATCTCTAGTATTCTTTGTTTGTTGAATATTTGCCACTATTATGTGACCCATGATCTGAGTTTTATTGTTCTTGGTCAAGGCTTATCCAAAGTCTAAGCTTACATTTATCTTTATTCTTCCTTTTAGCTAGTAACTCAATTTTTGGAGTAACTCAGTGAGAAACAAATCTTTGCCTCTTATACAAGCGCTATAAGTAAATATGAAAGTTTTTTTATATAGATAATTTTATACTGATTAATATTAAAGTATAAGTGGATAATGAATTACCTAATTGGAATCTTATTAATAAACTTATAATGATAAGGTTGTATTTTTGTCTGTATGTTGTAAAGTGATGAGAGATATTCTATTGGATAGTGAAAAAAGTTTACTTTACAAAAAAAGCTATTTTAGATATAGAACAGATTAATTGACATTGAGAAGCGAACCTATATTTTAAGAACTGAAATTGCAGGGAAATAAGAAATAATGATTTTGATAGTCTGTATATACCACTATTACAATACTACTACTTAGTATTATTGTAATTAAGAATACAACTCATTTATTCCGTTTCTTATTTGGGATGGACATGTAATGAAAAATTCTTTACTAAGTAAATGACAGAAGCAGAGAGGAGTGCTATTGCCAAGCTATATTGGCTGATTACAGTGAGATTCCCTGCAAAAACAGCCGGAAAAATACTTGTCCTTTTTAACATAAAAAAAACTTATAGAAGAAAAACAAAAATCAGTTGTTACATCAAATATAATTAATGTTATGTTACCAGACAATTTTATAAGAGAAAAAATACAATCAAAGAACAGATTTTTAACAAAAAAATATATAAATTAATTTTTTCCGAATTATTATTTTATTGTAACAATCAATGAGGAATTGTAAATGCAAATAGACTTCCTTTTCCTTCTTCGCTTACAACTTCAATACTTCCACCCAGTTTTTCAATAAACTCTCGACACATAATCAATCCGAAGCCTATTCCTTTTTCACCTTGTGTGCCTCTACTGGTTTGGCGTTGGGAAAATAAGGTGCCCAGTATATCCTTGCTTATTCCATGTCCGGTGTCGCTGACACTTATTTTAATTTGTTTGTCTACCTTCTCAGCTGAAATCTTGATTGTACCGCTATCCGTAAACTTATTCGCATTCCCTACCAGATTACGCAAAATAAACCAGAGCATATCTTTGTCTGCACGAATCTGTTCAAGGGTTACCATATTAACAATTGTGTTATTTTTCTGCTTTGCCTTATATTCCTGTTCCAATTTTACTTTTTCAACCAGTTCATGCAGATTTACTATTGAATGGATCATGTCATTGCCAGAAAGCTGAGATGCACCCCACTGAACAAGAGTTGTCAGTATCTCATCTGTAGAATCCAGCATTTCATTAAGTTTTTGGATTAAATGCTGAAGTTGTGCAGGAAATCCTTCTTCAATTTCCAAAAAGTTAATCATTCCCCGAATGGTATTTAGTGGACTACGCAAATCATGTGAAATAACAGAAATGATTTTGCTGTTCATCTCATTCAAATGATTAATCCGATTGGCTTGTGCTTGGGATTGTTCAATGGCTGATATCAGACTAAAATTGCGTCGGCGAAGTTCGAGTTGGTGTACTACCTGCTGGCCTAATACCTGAAGGGCAAATTGTTGTTCGGAAGTAAGTTCTCTGGGTACTTTGTCAATGACACAGAGTGTTCCGAGGCGAAAACCATCTGGATTAATAAGAGGGACACCGGCATAAAACCGTATACCTGGATCTCCCTCTACCAAAGGGTTATCTATGAATCTACCATCAGTGTGTGTATCTTTTACAACAAATACTCCATCCTGAAGAATCGCATGCCCACAAAAAGAACTCTCTCTGGGTAATTCCTTATAGTCTATTCCTACACGTGATTTAAACCATTGTCGTTGTTGTTCAACAAGTGAAATGAGCGAAATGGGGGTCTGACAGATCTGAGACGCCAATTTCACAATATCATCAAAATCTTTTTCAGGTTGAGTATCCAGAATGTGATATCCTTGTAAGGCCTGTAGACGAGATTCTTCATTTGATGGAATTTCTGGCGCTTTCATAGTATAACTGCTCACGAACTATTACCATTTGGTAGTTCAGATTGTTAGGGTGTGAAATGTACTGAAAAATATACTATGTTTTGTATTTATCAAACGACTTTCTTTTATAGAATCCAATTTTACTCTTTGATTTCATGTAGTTAACTACATGAATTTCCTAATTCTGAAAGAAGAGCGTTACTAGCTTAGTTGTGTAAACAAAAATCAACGCAAAATGAGTACCTGTATCTTATTCTGAAAACGAGGTATAGGTTTGACCCAGCATTGTATCACAAACGATCTGTAAGCTGTTTTGGGTATGCGATTTATAAAAGGCAGGAGATTGCACTAATTAATTCCGCAAAGAAAGGAAAAATACTCAATAAAAAAAGGGTGAAAATACGGTGGCTAAATAGTTTGAATCTTTCCTATCTTGCCGGAATTAAGAGTTT
Source organism: Xanthocytophaga agilis (assembly GCF_030068605.1). Taxonomy (NCBI): domain Bacteria; kingdom Pseudomonadati; phylum Bacteroidota; class Cytophagia; order Cytophagales; family Rhodocytophagaceae; genus Xanthocytophaga; species Xanthocytophaga agilis. Next base: position 6,647 of record NZ_JASJOU010000008.1, on the reverse strand, counting down.
ATGCACAAAGACACGATAAACATCTCATTCTATTGGAATGCCAGAATGTTTTTGCTACAAAGCTTCCCCGGTAATTCTGCTGGGGAAGCTTTGTTTTAGGGCAGACCTGTACAACAAAAGGTACTATCAACTTATCTTTTGGCTTGTAGAAATTCACTAGCCTTTACCATATTGATAAACTCAATTCGATACCCTTCCTCATCTTTACCTTTTGCTTGAGTAGCTAATGTGATCACCTGATTATAAGTAGCGGTACCTTTATATTCTGAATCACGTAATAACATAGCATATTCTGCTACTGCTGCTGAGAACCGGAAATTGTCAGACGTTTTACTCAGAGGTGTTTTATTATCAGCCAATGTTGTTTCAATAAGACTGCTGGTAGTTTCATTTGGTTTCTTATACCGTAATTTTACTGTCATCATTTCCCTGGCTTTATAAGCTTTGGGATCAACAACATTCTTTTGGTATTTAAGTGGATCTATAGTGTCCGATGAATTGTCTGAAGACTCTCCTGTAGGAACAATTTCATACAGAGCGGTTACATTATGTCCCGAACCTAACTCTCCTGCATCTTTCTTATCATTGTTAAAGTCTTCGTTTTTTAAGGCTCTGTTTTCATAACCAACCAGTCGATAGGCTTTAACCTGTGCCGGGTTAAACTCAATCTGAATCTTTACATCTTTGGCAATAGTAAATAATGTACCTCCAAATTCATTGACAAACACTTTCTTGCCTTCCAGCAGGTTATCAATATAGGCATAGTTGCCATCTCCTTTGTCTGCTAGAATTTCCATTTTAGAATCTTTGTAATTACCCATTCCAAAGCCCAATACCGTCAGAAATATGCCTGTACTACGTTTTTTCTCTATCAGCCTTTCCATTTCCGCATCACTGGATGAACCAACATTGAAATCTCCATCAGTAGCGAGAATAATCCGGTTATTACCATCTTTTTGAAAGTATTCCTGAGCCACTTTATAGGCCAATTCAATGCCTTGTCCACCCGCAGTCGATCCCCCAGCTTCCAACTGATTAAGTGCATTCCTGATTTTTTCTTTCTGATTACCTGAAGTAGAAGGTAACACCAAACCTGCAGCTCCTGCATACACCACTATTGCCACATGGTCCTGAGGACGTAGCTGTTCAATAAGTAATCCAAAGGCTGATTTAAGCAACGGCAACTTATTGGCATCCTGCATTGAGCCGGAAACATCAATCAGAAAAACCAGATTGGAAGGAGGCAGATTTTGGGTAGGAATATTTTTGCCTTGCAACCCAATATGTACAAGTCGGTTCTTTGGGTTCCATGGGCATTCTGATACTTCAGTTGTAATCGAAAATGGCACATTTCCCGAAGGCTGAGGATAGTCATATTCAAAATAGTTGATCATTTCCTCTATCCGGACTGCATCTTTGGGAGGGGCTTGGCCCAACTCAACAAAACGTCTTACATTGCTGTAACTGGCAGCATCTACATCTATGGAAAAGGTTGAAAGCGGATTGCGAAGAGCTTCCTGGAATATATTTTCATGAATAGTATTATACGATTCTGTATTGTAATCAGAAGCTATAGCTGGTGGAGCGACTTTGGAAGCTATATTGGGCTCCATAAAATACATCTCTTTAGATGTTTCTCCTTCTTGAGTTGTAATCGAAGTTTCATTCAATGTTAAATCTTCCTGTTTGGTCTCATATTTTGGCTGATAGGCTTTGTCTTTTGCTGATATTACCGATCTACGTTGACCTTTAACAAGTTTTACATCAATCTGTGACAGGTTATTTACCGATAGACTTTTGGGAGCATACCCACTGTATGTAAAAACCAGAACGGACTTATTACCTACTACCTGAATTGAATAATTTCCCTGCCCATCGGTTTTAGTCTCTGTAGCAGTACCATATACTGTAATTTTTACTCCTGCCAGTTTTTGATGGGTGACAGAGTCTGTTACTGTACCTGTAATGGTTTTGTGTGTATGAATAAGGGCAAAACCTAGCCAGGATAGGCAAAATAGGGTAGGCACTATAAGTAGTTTACTCATGAGTGATAGGTTTTAGATGTTTTTACAATAGATGCATGCCTATTCTTATTTCCACACCTATTCTGCAAAGATTATTTGCTAGCCTTTTAATATTAGTTTGTATACAGCTGTGAAATAGTTTTCATGTGCATAGTTCTATGGATTTTTTGTTTTGACCTGAACTATGTGCATGAGATCTTTTTGCGATTAATTCCGCTCAAATACAAAATTTATGGTTTATTCAGTGCATTAGTGATATCTACGATTTGTTATAAGCAAAAATGTTTTGATTCGATCAACCATAATTAACTCTTCAATATATCATTTGCGGTGAATTCACAGCAAGACTTACTCTACGCATAATCCAGATCAACCTGCAGATAATCTTCTGTTTCCGCTTACATGTGGAACGATTTTTTCTACTGTAATTGTGTGCAATCAAATCTGAGGAAGGCTAAAAATATGCTATTGGATTTTTAACGGGAAGGATTTTTAGATTAGTATACAGTTCAAATAGTATGGTGTTGATCTACAGTATATTGTATGCGCAGACAGTAAAATGAGAAGTTTTTGCTCTTTTGATTGAATTTAAATAATTAAAGAAAATATAGTATAGTTATTAGTTTTGTGAAAAAAAATATTACTTTTATCTTCTCTATCGAATAAATAGATAGTATTACTATTTAAGGAGATGTTTGTAATTTTATAGGAAGAGCAAATTTGAACCTTGATACTAAGTGGAGCAGAAAGTATAGTCGAGAGAAAATTATTTTATTCATTAACTATTAAATCAGTCGCTGCATGCTCTTTTTCCGCCGTTCACCTAAAAAAGCCCCAGCTGATGATGCAGAACTCTTACGGCGTTACCGTGAGTCTGGTGATCTGAAAGTACTGGGTGAGCTTTATGAAAGATATATGCATTTGGTGTTTGGGGTTTGCCTGAAGTATCTGAAAAAGGAAGACGACAGCAAAGATGCCACCATGCAGATTTTTGAAAAGCTGGTTACTGAATTGAGAGTTCACGAAGTAAAAAACTTTAGTAGTTGGCTGCATACACTGGCACGCAATCACTGTCTGATGCAGTTACGGGTACATAAAACCTATACTTCTCAGGGAACGATTTATTTATCTGCTGATGAGAATATGGAATTTGAGGTTGCATCGCATCCAGAAGAGGAAGACATAGAGTATCGGTTGACACAGATAGAAGATGGAATGAACGAATTGCCCGAAGAACAAAAGCGTTGTCTTGAGCTTTTTTATATCGACCAGAAGTCATACAAGGAGATATGTGATATGACTGGTTTCGATTTTAAACAGGTTAAGAGCTATTTGCAGAATGGAAAGAGAAATCTTAAGCTCTATCTGGACAAAACCGGATAAGACTTCCGGTCAGCTTTTAACTCCTAATTATGAAGTAGATTAGACTTATCAGGTATATAGCTAAGTGAAATGACCCGACATAAAAAAAATAGCCCTTCCCTACAGTCACCTTTGTCTCAGGATATTATTGAGAAATATCTCTTTAGCAAAGAGAATAGCGATATTTCTTACCCTGTGGAATCCAAATTAGCCAATGATGCATTCACAGCAGATGCTGTTGATGGTTTGGGCACTCAACAAAGTGCACAGCAGATGAAGGGCAATATGAACGATTTGAAATCACGTTTACATCAGCGGATTTCCCAACAGAAACAAAAACGAGGTGGTATTAGCATTCCTTTTGGTATGCAACCTTATGCCATTGCTGCGTCAGTGGCTTTGTTGTTATGCTGTGCTGTTGTTGTAATGTTCAATGTTAAATATTCAGAGAAAATAACTCCTTCTCTGGCTAAAACTCAGAATGAACATCCCGTTGTTTCTTCCAATGCAACACCTTTAGCTAATGAACGCAACCAAAATGAGATTGCATTGGAGCAAGCACCTTCTTATCAGGAGCCTGCTACTACTAATAGCGAATTCAAGAAATCTGATAAAGTAGAGGCTGATAAAAATGTGACTAAATCGTTTCTGGCTACAAGTGAAAAACATAAAGCTGTTATAACAAGAGCTGAAAATGTATTAGAATCTACTGTAATAGAATCTAAAGATAAGAGTCCTGCAACTACTGCAACAGCTACAATGATGGCAAAAGAAGACCTGCCAGTTGCTACATCCAATCAACCTGTTTTGCTGGAAGAAAAGATGGCAGTGCCTCCAACAGAATCTGTCCAGGGAAATTCGTTTGCTTCCGTTAAACCTTCAGCACAGAAGAATACTACTGCTATTGACGATTCAAATACATTCGCTAAATCAAAAGTAAAAGCTACAACAGGAGGAGTACAAACTCCGCGCATAGTAAAAGGAAGAGTAGTGGATGCAGAAGATGGCATGGCTATTCCTGGAACAGTTGTTACTGTAAAGGGAACAAACATTACAACGTATACTAATCAGAATGGAGAATATGCAATTACAGTTCCGGCCGATGGAGAATTAGCCTTTAGTTTTGTAGGTTATATAACATACCGTATTCCTGTGGATCAACATGGTACTATCAATGCCAGCTTATCTCCTGATATGAAGTCGTTGAGTGAGGTAGTAGTAATAGGAAGTGAAGATGAGAAAAGTGGTAAAACAGCCTATACTCCCGCACAACCCGAAAAAGGTATGCCTGAGTTTATGAAAACAATAGAGCAAAAACTGGAAGCATCTCCTAATGCTGGTTCTTATGGATCTGGTACTATAAAAATAGGTTTCACTGTTGAACCTGATGGTAGTCTTACCAATGTAAAAGTACTGAAAAGTATTGGTGGCGAATCAGATCAAACCGCAGTACAAGCTGTAAAAGATGCATCCCGCTGGACTCCTGCTCAGGAAAACGGAAAGCCAGTATCACAAAAAATGAAAATCCGTATTCCTTTTAAAAATAAGAAGAAATAGTTTTTCTATTAAACTATAAAGCACCCCTGCCAAACTATTTGTATAGTTCCAGCAGGGGTGCTTTTTTAATGCCTTCATTTAAATAGTAGCTACTATCTGTATAAAATAGCTTAATTAAAGTCTGTAAAAAATGCTATTATCTATAAAAATAATAAAAGTGTCAGGATAACATTTAATATTTTTCTATATTTGGATCATATTCAGATCGCTTTAGCGAAAGAGTAAGACAATCTAATCTTTCACCTATCTACTTATAGAAAAATGATCAAACACCTCTCTTTAAAAGTACCTACTTTCATTGTGTTACTTGTCCTGGGTCTTACGAGTGCCTGCACAAGCAAGAGTTCCGAAAAAGAGGAATCCGCTGCTACCGACTCTGTACATACAGCATCTACTAAAGAAGATAGCTTGAATCCTATATCTGATCCATTGGTTACAGATATTTATACTGCTGATCCTTCTGCTCATGTATTTAATGGAAAGCTATATATTTATCCTTCTCATGATATTGAAGCTGGAATTCCCCAAAATGATAATGGAGATCATTTTGATATGAGAGACTATCATATTTTATCTATGGATAGCGTATCTGGAAGTGTAAAGGATAATGGCATCGCATTAAATATCAAAGATATTCCTTGGGCAGGACGTCAATTGTGGGCTCCAGATGCGGCATATGCAAATAAAACCTACTATTTATATTTCCCTGTAAAAGACAAACAAGATATTTTTCGGATAGGAGTAGCTAAAAGTGATTCTCCAACAGGGCCTTTCAAAGCTGAACCTACACCCATTGAAGGAAGCTTTAGTATTGATCCTGCTGTATTTGCGGATTCAGATGGTAAACATTATATGTACTTCGGTGGAATCTGGGGCGGACAATTACAGAGATGGCGTTCTGGCAAATATGATGTAAATAGTAAAGAGCCCGATTCTAATGAAGTAGCTTTAAGTCCTAAAGTTGCCAGACTTAGCAAAGACATGCTCCACTTTGATGAAAAAGTAAGAGATGTGCAGATTCTGGATAAAGACGGAAAACCTTTATTAGCTGGAGATCATAATCGTCGTTTTTTTGAAGCCTCTTGGTTACATAAATATGATGGCAAGTACTATTTCTCTTATTCTACAGGTGATACACATTATATAGTATATGCTATTGGAGATAGTCCTTATGGTCCATTTACTTATCAGGGTGTAATCCTTAAACCTGTTATTGGATGGACAAATCATCATTCTATTGTTCAGTTTAAAGGGAAGTGGTATCTATTTTATCATGATAGTTCTTTATCCGGTGGTAAAACTCATTTAAGAAGTGTGAAAGTTACCGAATTAACACATCGACCTAATGGCACTATTGAAACAGTCTCTGCCTATAAATAAACAAATACGCCTTCTTCAACTTTACTGTTGAAGAAGGCGTATTTGTTTATTTGTTGTTCTGGATGATATAGAGAGAGTTATTGATTTACCATGATTTTACTCTATAAATAGTTGAAAATATATTTGGAGAAAAGGATTGGGGTATATACTTTTGTAACCCTGCTCGCAAATAAAGAGTCAAAGACGAGCAGCGTAAGAAAAAAAGAAGAAAATAAATTTTAGATTTTTCTTGCAGCAATCAAAAACAACTTCTACTTTTGCATCCCGATTCGCTGACAAGGCGAAGAAAGAAATAAAAACAGAAGAAGTAGGATAAAGTAAAGG